>NZ_WWCX01000003.1:0-174413 GCF_009857655.1 Duganella vulcania | reverse complement strand
GCGCTCCCGGCGCCAGCCGGCGCCAGCCGGCCCTGCGCGGCCAGCAACTCCTCGGTGATCGGGATGACGTCGGGCTCGCCCGGCCCTGGCGCGCGATGCAGGCCGGCCGCGCAGCCGGCCAGGCACAGGGGCAACAACAGCAGGGAAATATGGATGTGCATGAAGGCCACCGCCGGCTCGGGAACGAATGTCCAGAGTAGATGGCCGGCCGCGCACCGGCCTTGTTTCACATCAAACGTGCGCCTAAGCCAGCAGGCAAGGCTGCGGCTCGGAAACGATCGGCGCGGCCTGCGCCGCCAGCAGCAGCCGCAGCTGTTCCGGCGGCAGCGGACGGCTGAACAGATAACCCTGCATTTCGTCGCAACCGTGCTGCCGCAGGAAGGCGCATTGCTGCTCGGTCTCCACGCCCTCGGCGATCACGCGCAGGCGCAACCGGTGCGCCAGGTCGATGATGGAACTGGCCACCGCCTGGTCGCCTTCGCTGATGCCCAGGTCGCGCACGAAGGACTTGTCGATCTTCAAGGTGCTGACCGGGAACGACTTCAGCGCCGACAGGCTCGAATAGCCGGTGCCGAAATCGTCGATCGACAGCGACACTCCCATCGCCCGCAACTCGCCCATCTTGGCCACGGCCTGCGTCAGGTCGCGCATGATGACGCCCTCGGTCACCTCCAGCTCCAGCCATTCCGCCGCCAGGCCGCTGTCGGCCAGCGCCAGCGCCACGCGCGGCACCAGGCCCTGCTCCTCGAACTGGCGCGGCGAAACGTTGACCGCCATCCGCAGCGGCGCCAGCCCGGCCTCCTGCCAGGCGCGGTTCTGGCGGCAGGCGGTGCGCAACACCCACTCGCCCAGCGCGACGATCATGCCGCTTTCCTCGGCCAGCGGAATGAAGCGGTCCGGCCCGATGCAGCCATGCTGCGGATGCTCCCAACGCACCAGCGCCTCCACGCCGAACACGCGGCCGGTACGCAAGTCCACCTTGGGCTGGTACACCAGCCGGAACTGGCCGTCGTCCAGCGCGCCGCGCAGGCCCTCCAGCAGCACCAGCTTCTCCTCGATGGAGGCGTTCATCTCGCGGGTGTAGAACTGGCAGTTGTTCTTGCCCATGTCCTTGGCGCGATACATGGCGGCGTCGGCATGCATCAGCAGCGTCCCGGCGTCGGCGCCATCGTTGGGATAAACCGCCACGCCGATGCTGCAGCTGACCTGCACTTCCTGCCCGCCCACGTTGATCGATTCAAGCACCGCCTCGCGCACCCGCTCCAGCACCGGCGCCGCGTCCTCGCCGCTGCGCGGCTCGTTCAACAGCAGCACGAATTCGTCGCCGCCGAAGCGTCCCACGGTATCGCCGGCGCGCAGGCAGGCGCTCATGCGCGCGGCCACCACTTTCAGCAGTTCGTCGCCCGCGTTGTGTCCCAGCCCGTCGTTGACCAGCTTGAAGCCATCGAGGTCGATGAAGGCCACCAGCACCGAACCGCCGCCGCGGCTGGCCTGGGCGATGGTCAGCTCGAGCCGCTCGGCGATCAGGCCGCGGTTCGGCAAGCCGGTCAGCGTATCGTGATGTGCCAGGTGCTGCATGCGGCCCTCGGCCAGTTTGCGTTCGCTGATGTCGCGCACGATCGCCACCAGCCCGCCCTCCACCGGCACCACCTGCTGGTGCAGCCAGCGTGCCCGCAGCTGAGGGATCGTGCTTTCCCATTCCTGCTCATGCACGCCGCCCACCCTGGTCACATGCACCAGGTGGTCGAACATGCCGTTGGCGCGCGCCTGCGGCAACAGGCCGCACAAGGTCGTCAGGCGCAGTTGCTCCTTGCTGAGGCCCGTCATCTTCTCGGCCCGCGAGTTGGCGTCGACGAAGCGGAAGTCGACGATCGCGCCGCCGATGTCACGCACCTCGCGCAGCACGAAGAAGGCGTCCAGGCTGGCCAACGACGCCGCCGCATACGTCTCCTGCGCGCGCCGCATGCGGGCGCGGTGGCGCGCGCCCTGCCACGACCATAGCCACAGCAAGGCGGTGGCCGCCACCAGCACCGCGCTGGCCACCGACGCCTCGCCGATCTTCTCAATGCGCTCGCTTTCGAAGGTAGCCATCTGCTCCTTCTCCGCCAGCCCGACCACCACGTTCAGCGCGACGCCGTGCACCT
Organism: Duganella vulcania; assembly: GCF_009857655.1. NCBI lineage: Bacteria > Pseudomonadati > Pseudomonadota > Betaproteobacteria > Burkholderiales > Oxalobacteraceae > Duganella > Duganella vulcania. Next base: position 172,269 of record NZ_WWCX01000003.1, on the reverse strand, counting down.
CGCGCATGCCGACGAAGCGCCGCACGCCCTCCACCATGGCGACCTGCCCGGACGGCCGCTCCATGCGCTGGCCGAAGGACAGCTTGTCGCCGACGCGCAGCGAACGCACCACGCCGTCGCCGCCGACGAGGCCCAGCATGCCCTGTTCGCCGAGGCGGCTGCGCTCATAGCTGCTGGTGAAATAAGCGGGATCGGTTTCGACGATGACGATGCCGGCGAAGTTGCCCGCCTCGTCGTCCAGCCGGCGCGTGAAATGCAGATGCCATTCGGTGTTGGCGGCGTCGCGCGTGGCCTGGCTGACGAAGGTGGCGCCGCTGTCGCGCTCCTGGTGGAACTTGAAGTATGCCTGGTCCGCCACCGAAATCGATAGCGCCCTGGGATTGCTGGCGACGGTGACGCCGTTGCGGTCGACGATGCTGACCACGAACACCACGCCCGGCGGCAGCAGGCCCTCGCGGCCCAGTTCCGGCAACGCGCCCAGCGCACCCTTGCGTTCGACCGCGTACTTGAGCACGCGCAGCGTCTGGTCGATGCCGTCCAGGCTGCGCGCCACCTGCGCCTCGTAGGTCCCCATCAACTCGCCCAGCGAATCAGCGGCCGCCTCGCGCGCGCGTACCCGCTCGTCGTTCACTTCGTGGAAAGTCACCACCCAGATCGCCACCAGCAGCAGGAAGGCGAACAACGGCAGCGAAAAGTGCGTGTCGAGGCCACGCCGCAGCCAGCGGTGGCGCAGGGTCTCGCTGCGGGCGCGCACCGTCATCGCGCCACCATCACGGCCTTGACGCTCGGGTCCAGCGCCGCGCGGTCGATATAGCCGATCATCGACGGATTCTCGGCCACCATCTCGCGCACCGCGACGCTGTTATCCAGTTCGCGCGGCGGCTGGCCACGGCCGGTGAACACCATCTTGGTCCAGTAAGCCTTCATCAGTGCCGGCGACTTGGCCGCCACCTTGGTGTAAAACTCATCGCGCAGCGGACTGCCGACCGGCAGGTCCAGCGCGGTGGCCTCGTCGCCGCCGGGGAAGCGGCCGGTCTGCGCCAGGAAGATATCGGCCACCTGCTCCGGGCGCAGCGCGGACACGGGATTCCTGGCCGAGACGATGACCACCAGCTCTGCCGCGTCAACGCCGGCGCACGCCAGCGCAAGCGCCAGCAATAGTGAAATCAATCGGAGGGTATGCATGTCATCCCCCTCAGAACACAAAATCGACCGACGCGCTGACCACGCCGATCGGATGGCCGGACTGGAAGCCCGGCTGCACGTTGACGAAGGTGCCGTTCGAGCCATCGCGCGGCGTGTAACGGTCATACTGCAGCTTGAGCGCATAGTTGGCGCGCAGGTCCCAGCGCACACCGGCGGTCACGCTGCGCTGCTGCAGGATCGTCTCCAGTATCTGATTCAGGCCGGCGTTGAGCAGGAAACCGGCGCCGGCCAGATGCGGCGGCAGGCCGCTCAGGCTCATGCCCGCGACGCGCGTCGGCGTGTTGGAGCGCGACATGGCATAGGTCAGGTAAGGCGTCAGGTCGCCGAAGCGGTAGCCGCCGCTGATGTAGGCGGCGGTCTTGTCGCCCAGGTAGGAGCGCGCGTTCATGCGCCCCAATTCCCCCATCAGGAACCACGCGCCGGGATCGTAGCTGGCACCCAGCGAGACCACGTCGGCGCGCTTGGCGTCCACATCGTAGCGCGCCGCCAGTGCCGCGCCCTGCGGCCCGAACTGCCGCAAGCCGTCGAACAGCTCGCGCGCCAGGCCCACGGTCAGCTCGGTGCACATCGCGCTGGCGCGCACTGTCAGCGCGCCGCTGGTGGTAGTGTTGGACAGCCCCGTCATCGCGCGCGCGACCGCATGCGTGTGCGGCGCGACGACGATATCGGTATGGCCGAGGAACACCTGTGTGACATTGTTGAAACCCGCCGCGCTCCAACGGTAGCTGGCATCGACGCCGTCGCTATTGCTGATCGGGATGGCGCCGTACACCTCGACCGGCGGCCGCACCCACGGCAGCGCATAGCCGGCCTTGCGGTAGTCGCCGGCCAGGAACAGCGGCAGCGCGATGCGCCCCAACCGCAGGCTCAGGTCCGGCGTGGCCTGGTATTGGACGTTGGCCCATTCGACCTGCGGCGCATAGCCGCTTTGCAGCGTGCGTTCGGACAGCACCTGCAGCACCGCCGACCAGCGGCTGTCCAGGTTCAGGCCCAGTTGCACGCCCACGCGGCTGTCCACCGTGGCGCTCCATTCGTGGCTGGCGCCGGCGTTGCCGGGATTGAGGACGTTGGCGGTGAAGTCGGACCGGCTGTCGTTGCTGTGCACCAGGCCCAGCGTGCCATAGCCGCCGAAGCTCCAGCGCGGAGCGGCGGCGTCGCCGTCGCCGGCCTGCGCGGCGGCGCTGGCAAGCAGCGCCAGGCTGAAGGTCAATGTGCGCAATGGTGAAAATTCAACGGTCATTCGTGTTCCTGTAATCGTTCGCCAAATGAACCGTGTTCAGGACGCGCGAAGACGCTGGCGCCGTCCGCAACGGAGGGCGCTCAAACTCAACAAGGTGGGATGGTCATGGGGGCACATCGGGTGCCGTTCCGACGAACTGAATCGGATGTAAGTACTTTATACTGCCTCAGGGCAACTGTCGATGAATTAGAGTAAGACACCAAAAATTCTATCGAAAACTCACACATTCGGATAATTAAGTATCAACAGAAATAGCTTTTAGCCACCAAATATATTGTCCAGCCAGCTATCTTGTCGACGCTGCCACGCTGCACGTTTGCACAGGCGTTGCCAGTTATATAAAATTCAGCTACTATGAGAATAAGAATCATTATCATCATGGAGCCCTATGGACATCCCCCAGGAACTGCGCAAACTCGGACTGAAAGCCACCCTGCCCCGCCTGCGCATATTGCAGCTGTTTCAAGAATCGAAAAGCAAGCACCTGAACGCCGACGACGTCTACCGCCTGCTGCATGAAGAGCAGATCGACATGGGGCTGGCCACGGTGTACCGTGTGCTGATGCAGTTCGCCGACGCGCGCATCCTGATACGGCGCCACTTCGAGGGCGTGGCCTCGGTGTTCGAGCTCAATGAAGGCAGCCACCACGACCACCTGATCTGCACCAACTGCGGCCGCATGGAGGAATTCCTCGACGCCGAAATCGAACTGCGCCAGGAGGCCGTCGCCAGGGAGCGCAACTTCGTGCTGCACGAGCACTCGCTGTCGCTGTACGGCTTCTGCGGCGAATGCGCCGCCACCATCAATCCGCTGGCGGGCCGCAAGCCGCGGCGTCCTTGAACAAGGCTTCGACGAAGTCCACGAACACCTTCACGCGCGCGGCGCGCTGGTGCCGCTGCGGATACAGCACCGACACATCCGGCCCCGGCGCCTGCCACGGTTGCAGCAGCGGCAGCAGCGCGCCGCTGCGCAGCGGCTCGATCAGCGACACCGACAAATGCTGCACCACGCCGGCGCCGGCCACCGCCATCTCGATCAGCGATTCCACGTGGTCCATCGCCACCGCGCCGCGCGGCGTGCTGGTGAACGGCCGGCCGTCCTGCTGGAAGATCCACGGCCGCACCTGGCGCGCCTTGGGATAGAGGAAATTCAGGCAGGGGAAATCGTTCAAGTCGTCGGGATGCGCCGGCCGGCCATGACGCTCGATGAACGCCGGCGAGGCGCAGCAGATATAGCGGTTCTTGAAAACACTGCGCGCCACCAGCGCGGAATCGGGCAGCTCGCCGATACGCAGCATCACGTCCACGCCCTCGTCCACCATGTCGATCAGGCGGTCGCTGGCCGTCAGCCGCACGCTCAACTCGGGATACGCGGCCAGGAAGCGCGGCAGCGCCGGCGCCACGAACTGGCGCGCCAGGATGCCCGGCATGTCGATCCGCAGGCTGCCGCGCGGCGCCTGGCGGGCATCGCTCAAGCTGCCCTCCAGTTCATCCATCTCCTCCAGCAGCCGGCGCGCCTGCTCGACGCAACGGCGGCCCTCGTCCGTCAGCGACATGCTGCGCGTGGTGCGATTGAGCAGCTTGACGCCGAAATGCGCCTCCAGCACGCCGATCTGGTGGGTGACGGAGGATGTCGAAATTCCCAGCCTGGCGGCCGCACGGCTGAAGCCACCCGCATCGACGACGGCGCAAAAAACCTTGAGGGCATCCAGACGATCCACATTCTCTCCTTGTTCAGCGGGCGGTTCCAGCCCGATTATCCACGATTCCGGGATACTGAATGCGGCGCAGCCCACTTTTTCCGGCCGCCGTCCGGCCGGAGAATGGCTCCATCAACCCACCACCGAGGAGCCACACCATGAACACCATGCAAGCCGTCGTACTGAACACCTTTGGCGCACCGCTGTCGGACCAACAGATCGCCCGCCCGGTCGCCGCCGCCGGCCAGGTGCTGGTGCGCGTGATCGCCAGCGGCGTCAACCCGCTCGACACCAAGATCGCCGCCGGCAAGGCCGATCACGCCCAGGTCCGGCTGCCCGCGGTGCTGGGCATCGACATCGCCGGCATCGTCGACAGCGTTGGCGACGATGTGCAGGGCTTCGCGGCCGGAGACCGCGTCTTCGGCATGACGGGCGGCATAGGCGACGTACAAGGCTCGCTGGCGCAATACGCGGCGGTCGATGCCCGGCTGCTGGCGCACATGGCGCCCCAGCTGACGATGCGCGAAGCGGCCGCCCTGCCGCTGATCTTCATCACCGCCTGGGAAGGCCTGGTCGACCGCGCCCGCACCGGCGAGGGCATGAAAGTGCTGGTGCACGGCGGCGCCGGCGGCGTCGGCCACATGGCGGTGCAGCTGGCGGCGGCGCGCGGCGCGCAGGTCTATGCAACCGGCAGCGCCGGCCAGCGCGAGGCCATCGAGAAGATGGGCGCGACCTTCATCGACTATCAAACCACCAGCGTCGAACAATACGTCCAGCAGCACACCGGCGGCGAAGGCTTCGACGTGGTCTACGACACCGTCGGCGGCGCCACGCTGGACGCCTCGTTCCGCGCCGCGCGCCAGTACGGCGGCCATGTCGTGAGCTGCCTGGGCTGGGGAACGCACGCGCTGGCGCCGCTGTCGTTCCGCGCCGCGACCTACTCGGGCGTGTTCACGCTGCTGCCGCTGTTGTCCGGCAAAGGCCGCGCGCAGCACGGCGCGATCATGAAGGAAGCCGCCGCGCTGGTCGCCGAAGGCAAATTGAAAGTGGCGCTCGACGCCAGCGTCTACACGCTGGACGCGGCCAGCGTCACCGCCGCCCACGCCGCGCTGCTCGACGGCACGGCGCGCGGCAAGGTGGTGGTGCAAGTCGGCGAGGCATAACGCCAGAACGCCGGCGTGGGGACGGTTGACATCCAGCCGGACATCCCCAACTATATCGGCATGCGCAAACCGCCCGCCGCCGCCGACCTGTGGCAAGACTTCCACCTCGCCGTGGCGGCGTGGTTTCGCTCGGCCTTCGCCGGGGCCACGGAGGCGCAGCGGCGCTCCTGGCCCTTGATCCGGGCCGGCCGGCCGACGCTGATCGCAGCCCCCACCGGCTCGGGCAAGACGCTGACCGCCTTCCTGGCCGCCATCGACGCGCTGGTGGCCGAAAGCGCCGGCGCCCCACTGCCCGACGAGTTACGGGTGTTGTATGTATCGCCATTGAAGGCGCTGTCCAACGACATCCGCCTCAACCTCCTGGCGCCGCTGGAAGGCATTGGCCGCGAGCTGGCCGCGATGGGATTGCCCGACCACGGCATCCGCAGCGCGGTACGCACCGGCGACACCACCCAGGCCGAACGCAACGCCATGCGCCGGCGCGCGCCGCACATCCTCGTATCGACGCCGGAATCGCTGTACGTGCTGCTGGGTTCCGACAGCGGCCGCGCCATGCTGTCGACCGTGCGCACGGTGATCGTCGACGAGATCCACGCCGTGGCCGGCACCAAGCGTGGCAGCCACCTGGCCCTGAGCCTGGAGCGGCTCGACGCCTTGTGCGCGCAACCGCCGGTGCGGGTGGGCCTGTCGGCCACACAGAAACCGATATCGGCGGTGGCCAGCTTCCTGGTCGGCGCCGGCGGCGACTGTGCGGTGGTCGACGTCGGCCACGTGCGCGCGCGCGACCTGGGCCTGGAACTGCCGCCCGTGCCGCTGGAAGCGATCATGGCCAACGAAGTCTGGGAGCGCGTGTACGACCGCCTGGCGGAACTCTCGGTGCAGCACAAGACCACGCTGGTGTTCGTCAACACGCGCCGCATGGCCGAGCGCATGGCGCGCCACCTCGGCGAGCGGCTGGGCGCGGAACTGGTGGCGGCCCACCACGGCAGCCTGGCCAAGGAATACCGGCTCGACGCCGAGCAGCGCCTCAAGCGCGGCGAGCTGCGTGTGCTGATCGCCACCGCCTCGCTGGAGCTGGGCATCGACATCGGCGACGTCGACCTGGTGTGCCAGATGTCTTCACCACGAAGCATCGCCGCGCTGCTGCAGCGCGTAGGCCGCTCCGGCCACCAGGTCGGCGGCCTGCCCAAGGGCCGCCTGTTCCCCACCTCGCGCGATGACCTGATCGAATGCGCCGCCCTGCTGGACTGCGTGCGCCGCGATGAGCTGGACATGCTGCACATCCCCAGCGCCCCGCTGGACGTGCTGGCGCAGCAGATCGTCGCCGAAGTGTCCAGCCGCGAATGGGGCGAGGACGAACTGTTCGACATGGTGCGCCGCGCCGCGCCCTACGCACAGCTGGAACGCGCCAGCTACGACGCCGTGATCCGCATGCTGTCCGAGGGGCACTCGGGCCGCAACGGCGTGCGCGGCGCCTACCTGCACCGCGACACGGTGGCCGGCGCGCTGCGCGGACGACGCGGCGGCAAGCTGACCGCCGTCACCTCCGGCGGCACCATCCCGGACAACGCCGACTACACGGTGGTGCTGGAGCCCCAGAGCCAGATAGTGGGCACAGTGCACGAAGACTTCGCCGTCGAAAGCCTGGCCGGCGACGTTTTCCAGCTCGGGAACACCTCCTACCGCATCCAACGCGTCGAAGCGGGCAAGGTGCGCGTGGAGGATGCGCACGGCGCCCCGCCCAACATGCCCTTCTGGCTGGGCGAGGCGCCGGGCCGCAGCGACGAACTGTCGATGGGCGTGGCGCGCCTGCGCGGCGAGATCGAACATCAGCTGGCGGCGGTCGCGGACGGCGCCGCCGCCATCGAGCGCGCCATCGACTGGCTGTACGAGCACCTCGGCCTGGCCGACGCCGCCGCGCGCCAGATCGTCGAATACCTGGCCCGCTCGCGCGCCGCGCTGGGCGCCCTGCCCACCCGCGACACGCTGGTGATGGAGCGCTTCTTCGACGAATCGGGCGGCATGCAGCTGGTGGTGCACTCGCCGTACGGCAGCCGCATCAACCGCGCCTGGGGCCTGGCGCTGCGCAAGCGCTTCTGCCGCAGCTTCAACTTCGAACTGCAGGCCGCCGCCAGCGAGGACGCCATCGTGCTGTCGCTGTCGACCGCGCACAGCTTCCCGCTGGATGAAGTGTGGCGCTACCTGCGTTCGTCCACCGCCGAGCACATACTGATCCAGGCGCTGCTCGACGCGCCGCTGTTCAATGTGCGGTGGCGCTGGAACGCCACCACCGCGCTGGCCCTGCCGCGCTACGCCGGCGGGCGCAAGGTCGCGCCGCAACTGCAACGCATGAAGAGCGACGACCTGCTGGCCTCCGTCTTCCCCGACCAGGCGGCGTGCCTGGAGAACATCGTCGGCGAACGAGAGCTGCCCAGCCATCCGCTGGTCGACCAGACGCTGGACGACTGCCTGCATGAAGCCATGGACAGCGAAGGCTGGCTGGCCCTGCTGCGCCGCATGGAGGCCGGCGAAGTGACGCTGATCGCGCGCGACCTGCCGGCGCCGTCGCCGCTGGCGATGGAGATCCTCAACGCCCGTCCCTACTTCTTCCTCGACGACGCGCCGATCGAGGAACGCCGCACGCAAGCCGTCATCAACCGGCGCTGGACCGATCCAGCGTCCACCGACGACCTGGGCGCACTCGACGCCGGTGCCATCGCCAGCGTGGCCGAGGAAGCCTGGCCGAGCGTGCGCAACGCCGACGAGATGCACGAAGCCCTGATGTCGCTGGCCTGCATCACACAGGCCGAAGCGTCTACCAACGAAGGCTGGCCCGCCTGGCTCGACGCGCTGGCCGCCGGCGGCCGCGCAACGCGCCTGCGCGGCGAGACGGCGACGGCAACCGCGCCACGTGGCATCGACCTCTGGGTACCGCTGGAACGCCTTGCCTGCCTGCTGGCCGCCTATCCGCAAGCGCAGGCCATACCACCGCTGGCCGCACCACCCGCCGACGCCGACGCCTGGACCGCCGACAACGCGCTGGTCGAGATCCTGCGCGCGCGGCTGAGCGGTTTCGGCCCGCAAAAGGTGGACGCCATTGCCGGCGCATTAGGCCTCACAACAAGCACCGCCACCATCGCCCTCACGCAGCTGGAAAGCGAGGGCTACGTGATGCGCGGCCGCTTCACCCCCGGCGCCAAAGCCGAAGAATGGTGCGAACGCCACCTGCTGGCGCGCATCCACCGCTACACCATCAAAAGCCTGCGGCGCGAAATCGAGCCAGTGGAGCGTCAGGACTTCATGCGCTTCCTGTTCGACTGGCAGCACCTGTCGCCGGACGCCCAACTGCAAGGCGAAGACTCGCTGCCGCTGCTGCTCGCCCAGCTGGAAGGCTACGAAGCCGGCGCCGGCGCGTGGGAAAGCGACTTGCTGTCATTGCGCATGCGGGACTACGACAAATCCTGGCTCGATAACCTGTGCCGCAGCGGCAAACTGGTTTGGACGCGCATCGGTGCACCATCAAGCGCCGCCGGCGGGCCAGTGCGCAACACGCCGCTGGTGCTGCTGCCGCGCCGCCAGCTGGCGTTGTGGCACGCGCTGCCGGTGGTCGCCGCCGAAGTCGAAGTATCGCCACGCGCCGCGCGCGTGCTGGCAGCGCTGCGCAGCGAAGGCGCCATGTTCTTCGACGAACTGGCGCATGAAGCGCGCCTGCTGCCGGTGGAACTGGAAAACACGCTGGGCGAGTTGGTGGCGACAGGCCTGGTCAACGCCGACAGCTACGCCGGCCTGCGCGCCATGCTGCTGCCCGCGAACAAGCGCTCCAGCAGCGACAAGCGCCGCCAACGTGGCGCCGCGCCGTCGATGGAGGAAGCGGGACGCTGGGCGCTGGTGCGTCGCGGCGATGGCATCACCGTGCGCGAACGCGTGAGCGAAATCGCGGAAGCCGGCGCCGGCGCCGGAGACGGTGCCATGGCCGACGCCAAGGCCGAGAGCACAGCCAACGCCGGCGTCAGCGTCGCCGCCACCCGCGCCGCGCCGCCAGCCCGCACGCCACGCATCGCGCCCGACACCCTGGAACACATCGCCATGACGCTGCTACGGCGCTACGGCGTGATGTTCTGGCGCCTGCTGGAACGCGAGCCCGCGTGGATGCCATCATGGCGCGAACTGCTGCCGGTCTATCATCGCCTGGAAGCGCGAGGCGAAATACGCGGCGGCCGCTTCGTCGCCGGCCTGTCGGGCGAACAGTTCGCCCTGCCCGAAGCCATCCCGCTGCTGCGCGAGACACGCCGCCGCAAGCACGACGGCAGCCTGGTGTGCGTCTCCGGCATCGACCCGCTCAACTTGTGCGGCACGCTGCTCCCCGGCGACAAAGTTCCCGCGCTGGCTGGCAACCGCCTGCTGTTCTGCGACGGCCTGCCGGTGGCGACCATGGTGTCCGGCAAATTCAACTACCTGTACCAGCCTTCGGCCGGCGACCGTGAAGCGCTGCACAACGCGCTGGTGCACATCTGAACTAGCCGGCCCGGCTATGCTCGGCCGCATGCATCGGAATTTTCGGAGCTGGCTGCAAAAGCATCTGTAAAATTCCTCAAGGCGGTGTCAAGCGACATCTAATTTCTCCAGTGGATATCTTCTGTGCGAGGCGCCAGCTTCGACAGCATGGGTACACTGTACTTCGTCAAATCGACCATTTAGTTCACCCCAACAATTCTTGACACATCGTTTACAGGTTTGCGCGCCTTGTCCTTTTCTCCCCACGTTTTGAATTGCGCATCCATCGCGTCAGCTAAGGCAATTACCTTTTCCTTTGCTTGGGGATCGTCCACGCGCTGTCCTTTGGGCACATTCGGAACCAGTCCAATTGGAATCGGTTCTGTGAATGGCTGGGGTGCACGATATTCACGCCGCCCTAGACTTTGGGAGCCAGCTGCGAATGCGTCGGCAAAATTCTTCAAAGCGACAGCGAGCGGCATCAAATTCCCCAGTATTTCATACTCCGGATTGCACCATAAGCAGCGAGCTTACCCGAACAAGAAATCCATAAAACCCGCCTCATTAAAAGCGCCGGATTTACCGAGACCATTATTTTCTCAGCGCTTAAAGGTATCAAATTCACGGTAATAGTTGACTTGATCAATGAATTCCTTCACGCCATCGACCTTCCAATTAATAGAATTCACGATATGAGTAAGGACATTAACTAACATCCACTCCATCAAATTTTTGTCTTTCAAAAAAATTGGCAGTTCAAGACCACCGTCGTCCTCAAAGACCTCATCATCATCCAGGCTTTGCATGTAGTCCCAAGGCAAGTAATAAAAATCTGATTTTAGCGGATCTGACAACCAGATCCGCATATCCGTATGAATCCATGCTTCCTGTTTTAGGTGTTTTAAGCCAGCAATCAAATCCGACATTGATTGGAAATATTCCATAACGTTTAGCCATCCTTAAGCGTATCGTATTCGTGATAGTAGAAAACCGCTTCGACAATGTCTGCGATCGGTGCCGAGGCGTCACGTTCAAGCAGGCGGCCGCGCGAGGAGTTTCCTGAGCCCAGGCCCCGTTAATATGCCGCACTTCGACGACCAGAAACTCATCGGTCGCCCCACTGCCTCGGTTCGGAGCGCCATCGAAATGCCCTGTCAGGCGCAACCGGGCCAGCGCTTCGCCGGTGGCATGGTCGGCAAAGCCGAGGGCGCCGGTGTATTCGGAAGATTCGATGACCGGCACATTGCCTTGCCGGTTCACCGTCGGCATCGCGCTGACGATGGGCTTGCCGCTTTTGAAGTCATAACTGGCAACCGCCACTGCACATTGCACCAGATGGCGCGTAGGCGACCACTCGCCGATCCCATCCTCTTCGAGCGCGCCACCGTGGCGTTGAAACGGCACCTCTTCCCCGCCCTCTATCGGCGCGGCGCTTGTCGTGTCGTCGGTCAGCACCATCTTCTGGCCATCCGCAATATGTGGGCGGACTCCGAAAGGAGCTCGACCTTGCACTCAATGGGGCGCGACAGCCCTTCTATTTCCACGGTGGAACAGTTGTTATTTAATAAACCACAACATTTTACTATTATTGCTGAGGCCGCGCATTTTCAACCGTGCCCTGGGTGTGATGGCGTACAGAGTTCGCGGCGCCGCGCGCCTATGCTGAGGGTTGACAGTTCAACCACGAAGGAACCGCCATGCGCCTGCCCCTGATTGCTCCGAAAGACCTCACCTCCGAACAAAAAGCCCTGTACGACAATATGCGTAAGGGCATCAACAGTAACTTCAACGATTTCATTTCGGTGCGCGAGGACGGCGCGCTGATGGGCCCATGGAACCCATGGCTGCACGAGCCGGGCATCGGCAAGGCGATCTGGGACCTGACGCTGGCCATGACCGCCAGCACCAAGCTGCCCGAAAACGTGCGGCAGATCGCCATCCTGACAGTCGGCGCCAGCTACAACGCGGCGTACGAGATCTACGCCCACATCGCGGTCGCCGAGCGTGAAGGCATGACCGCCGAGCGGCTGTCCACGCTGGTGGCCGATGTCAAGCCGGGAGATTTGAACAAGGAAGAAAGCATCGCCTACGACACGGCGTACGCGCTGAGCCGGGGCGGCACGCTACCGGAGCCCTTGTACCGGCTGGCCGTCGACACTTTCGGCCAGCATGGCGCCAGTGAGCTGATCTACCTGGTCGGCCTGTACGCGCTGGTATCGGTCACGCTGAACGGCTTTAACGTGCCGGTGCCGGAACGGGACTGAATTCGCACTTAGAACTGATAGCCCACATTGGCCCACACCGTGGGCTGTCCCTTGCCGGGCTCGGAGCGCGGCGCGCCGCCGTGGGTGCGCCATGCGGCGATCAACGAGGCATTCCAGGTGCGTCCGGCATAGCGCACACCGGCGCCGCCACCAGCCAGGCCGCGGTGGTTCACCTCGGCCGTCCATGGATCGCGGTTGGTGGTGACGCGACCGGCATCGTAAAACACATACGGCAGCCACAAGCCCATGGCATAGCGCAGTTCGACCTGTACCAGCGCGCCGCTGTCGCCATACCCTTCCCCGCTCGGATAGGCACGCACGCCATTGCGTCCGCCCAGGCCGAACTTCTGTGACGAATCCAGGTTCTTGCTGGCCCACTGGGCCGAGATGCGGCCGTACAGATCCAGCCCTTCGCTGAGCGACTGGATGCGCGCCAGGTCCAGATTCAGTTTCGAGAACTGGCCGGCGGAGCGCGCGGTGGCGGCATCGGGCGGCGCCAGGTCGGCGTCCAGTTGCAGGCGGCCCGGCGTCCAGCTGACGGCGCCGTAGCTGATGCCTCCGTTCAGAAGGGTATCCCGCACATCGAAGTTGAGGGCGATCGGCAGGCTGTTGCTGCCTTTGTCGCTGTGCGTGGCGGTGGCGCCCTGGCGGTCGTGCAGGCGCTTGTGCTCCAACATGCCGGACAAGGTGAGGTTGAGGCGCTGCGAACGTACCACCGGATAACTCAGGCCGGCGCTCGTGACGTCGGCGGTGCCGGTGGCGTTCAGCGCGGCGAAGCTGTCGGCCAGCGTGTAGTAGGAATGGCTGTAGCCGATTTTTCCGCGCAGTCCGTAGGCGTTGAGCGGCATGGCGTAGTTGGCGGCGCCGAACCACATCTTTTCATCGGTGACCATGGCCTGCAGGACCAGTTGGTCGCCCAGTGTCAGCGGGCTATCGATGTCGAGGTTGACGTGGGCGCGCGTGCGGCCGGTGTAGCGGTTGCCGTCGTTGTCGATGCCGGCATCGCCGGCGTAGCGGTGCTCGCGCCGCACTTCGACCGCCAGGTCGCCGGTACCGACCTCGCGGCCGGGCTTGACCACCGGGATGCTCTTGATGCCGGGTTGGTCGTCCAGGATCAGCGTGACGCGTTCCAGTTCGTGGCTTTCAATCACGCTCCCGCGGCAGGTAGGCGCGCGCGAACGGGTAACCTGCGCTGCGGTACTGGGCGGAGATCTGGTCCGCCAGCGCACTGAGGCCGGCGAAGTCGTAGGTCTTGCCCTGCACCGGGCCGATGGCGCGCAGCAGTTCGTCCTGCGCGATCAGGGCGTTGCCGCTGATGTCGATCTGTTTCAACGTGATAGTCATGCCCCCGGCAGGCACTTGTAGCGGCGGCGCGGCGGGCAGTTGCACCGTTGCTGTGGAGGGTTGCGGTTCGCGCAGCGCGCGCGGGCCGTTCTCTTGCAGCAGCTGTCCGGCATCGGGACGTTGCTGTGCCAGGGCTCCAGCGCCAAAGCACAGCGTGATGGCGGTGGTCAGAACAGTCAAAGCTGGTTTCATGTCGGCTTTCAACGCAATCTGATGGTTAAGTGGATTTTAGTCTTATTGCGTGGGGTTTGTCGCGGTTCCTGCCGAGGCAGTACTGGTGTCGACGGCAGCCGATGGCATCTGGATGCCGCCGCCAACCACGAACACGCTCAGGAACTTCACGTCACGTCCGGCGCCAAGTCCTTGCGAGACTGGTGAGCGTTCGGTGCTGGAGCTGGAGCTGGAGCCTGAGCTGCCGCCGCTGGCAGCGCCACCTGTGCCGCCGGCGGCGAGGGTCGCACCGCTGGCGTCGGAGACCGGCGTGTAATTCAGCCCGCCGACACTAAGCGATGGCAAGGCAGGCGCGGAGCCGCCCTGCAACTGCAGCACCGGCGTCGCCGCCAGAACTGATACTGCGGCAGGGACCGACGTTGGTGCTGGTGCTGGTGCTGGTGCTGGTGCTGGTGCTGGTGCTGGCGTCGGAACAGGCGCTGGCGCTGGCGTCACCACCGGCGCGGGTGCCGGCACTTCAACTGGAGTCGGCACGGGAGTTGGAACCGGCGCAGGAACCGGCGTCGGCACAGGGGCCGGAACAGGCACTGGCACTGGCGTCGGGACAGGCGTTGGTACTGGCGTTGGCGTTGGCGTTGGCGTTGGCGTTGGCGTTGGCGTTGGTGCTTGAGTTGGCGTTGGCGTTGGCGTTGGCGTTGGCGTTGGTGCTGGAGTTGGCGTTGGCACTGGCGTTGGTGCCGGCGTTGGCGTCGGCGTCGGCGTCGGCGTTGGCGTGGGCGCCGGCAGAATATTCGCGGTAGCCACCGTGGTCCCGCTAATGCTGTAGTTCTGCGCATCAGTCCCGGCCAACGCCAGACCGCTGACGTTAACAGTTAACCCATTGCCAGCCGTGGTCTGCGCAAAATTCGCCGACGCCGCACCATCATTGAGATGCACATCATCGCTACCCACCTTACCACTGACCACCCCACCGGACGTCAACACAGCCGCCGTCGTCCCATCCTCAAGCTTATCCGCAGCGGTCGCGCCGCTCACCGTCAAACCCTTGGGCAAAATGGAAGCCACCACATACGACGGCATCGTCAACTGATAGTTGGAAGCCAGTCCCGAACCATCGGCCAGCACCAGCCCACTTACCGTCACAGCCTTGCCATTACCGGCATTGCGATCAGCGAAATCACCGACCTGCCCGGAAAAGCCCAAGGTCTCCGTTCCGACCAGGCCACTGAGCGAACCACCACTCAAAGTGGCCGAAGTCGTACCGTCATACGTCTTGTCGGCCGCGGACATCCCCACAATCGTCAACTGCTTGCGCGCGATCGTCGCCGCCGCACTGGCCTGATCGGTGATCGCGTAATTGCCCGCGTCCGAACCGCCATAAGTGCTGGTCAGCGTCACCGGCTTGCCCACACCCGCATTCGCATCAGCAAACGCACCGTTCGCCGACACCGTCACCTGATCGCCCGACACCAGGTTCGAAAGCAGCGCGCCGCTGGCATCCACCACCGCAGCCGCGCTGCCGTCATATGTCTTGTCCGCCGCCGTAATGCCGGACACGCTGGCAGCACGCTTCGAAATCGTCGCCGTCAAGCCGGCCGGGTTGGACACCGTATAGTTCGACGCCTGCCCAGTACCAGTACCCAGCGCCACGCCACTCACCGTAACCGCCCTGCCGGCGCCGGCATTCTTGTCCGCGAAGGAGCCCACCTGGCCGGAGAACGAGAGCGTCTCCGAACCCACCAGGCCACTGAGCGAACCGCCAGTGAGCACCGCCGACGTTGTGCCGTCATACGTCTTGTCGCCCGCCGTCATGCCGGTCACCGTCAACGCCTTCGGCGTAATCGACGCGGTATTCGACGCACCTGCCGCCGACAAACCCGGCACCGCATAATTGGAAGCCAGGCCGGTAGCGCCATCGGCCAACGTAATCGCATTCACATAACTCGCACCCAGCACCTGCGCGCTGTTCGCCGTCGCACCGGTGTAGGTGAGATCCTCACCAGCCACCAGATTCCCCAGCGTGACATTCCCCGCCAGGCCGGCCGCGCCATCGTAAGTCTTGGATGCGGTCAGTGTCACCGCACGCGCGGTGATGCTGGCCGACGCACTGGCGCTATTGCTCGCCAGCGTGTAGTTGCCCGCGTCCGCGCCACCCAACGAGATATTGCTGACATTGACCGAATAGGTGCCCACGTTCTTGCTGCCAAACGCGCCTGTCCCGCTCAGCGTCACCGAGTCGCCCGACACCACACCGCTCGCAGTCACCGCCGCCGTGGTGCTGCCGTCATACACCTTGCTGGACGCGGCAGGCGTCAGCGTCTTGGGCGTGATGGTATAGCTGCCGGTGTTGAAGTAGCCCACCGCATAGGTGGTACCGCCATTCACATAGCTGGAGGGGTTCGACGCATCGGGCGTCAGGCTGGCATAACTGCCCACGTTCTTGCTCGACGTGGTGTACGTCACCGACGGCGTCAGCGACGACACCGAGAAGCCGGACGGCCCGCCCAGCGTGGTAAAGGTCAGGCCCGTCGCCGTGGTCGAACCATCATAGACCTTGGTGCCTGCCCCGCTCTGTATCACATAGACCGGCTGGGTCGCCATGCTCACCGCCTGGTAGGTCGCATACAGATAGCTGTTGTTCGAGCCCGGAATCACCAGCGTGCCGCAGTTGGGATACGGCGTCGCGCAGCTGGACAACTGCGGCGACTGCGTATAAGCCGACAACTGCGGCGCCCCGTTGACGAACACCAGCCAGCTCGCCACCGACGGCCCCTGGAACGCAACGCGCGCACGGCTGCCGTAGGGCACCAGCCCGATCGCCCCCTGGTCCTGCAGCGACGAACTGTAACCGGATGTCGAATTCACCGCGTTCAGCAGCATGCCGCCGCCGCTGGTCGCGCTGCCGACCGTGGTCAGCGTGCCGGAATTGCCCTCGAAGCCGACGCCAAACGTCTTGATGCCGCCGGTGCTCTCGCCGGTCATGAACAGGTTGCCGGTCCCCGACAGGATGGTCGCGCCAGAGTAGATATACACGCCGCCTGTCACACCCGAGTAACTGCCATTGTTCGAGCCCACCGACGACTTGCCGTTGATGGTGATATTGCCTCCCTGCGACAGGATGTTCATGTTCGCTTCAACGATCACACCGGCCGTGCTGCCGCTGTAGTTGAGCGCATAGCCGATGCCGTTGGTGACCGTGCCCGCAGCGCCGCCCAGCATGATGGCGCCGCCATTGCTGGTCAGGTTGGCGTTGACATCGACGCCGCCCGAGGTGGCGCCGCTCGCGTTGGCCGCGCTCAGCGTGATACCCAGCTTGCCGGCGGTAGAGGTGATATCGCTGTTGACCGCGATGCTGTGATCCGCGCGCAGCGTCAGCGTCGCGTCGCCGCCGCCGGTCTTGCTGATCGCACTGGCCACGGTGATGTCGCCGGTGCCACTGGCGCCGCCGCCATAGCCGCTCACGCTGGTCTACGTGCTGACCGTGACGCTGGTGCCGGCATTGAGCGCCGCGTCGATGTTGTTGGCTGCGGTGGCGTTGATGGTGTAGTTGTACGGATCGATCAGCCACTCGCCGCCCTGCCCGCGCGCCGCGCCCGCGTCCACCTTCAGCGCGCGGCCGGTGGCCACTTCCGCCGCCGAGGTTTCGATGAAGCCGCCGTTGCCGGCCAAGGGCGCGCTGGCGTCCAGCGTGCCGCCGATATCGATGCGGCCATTGTGCATATCGCCCAGCAGCACGATCTGGCCACGCTCGCCGGTGGCCAGCGTGCGCGCCTGCACCACGCCGGTGTTGTTGATCACCGTGCTGGCCAGGTCACCGGCCGCCTTGGCCGTCATCAGCACCGTGCCGCCATCGGCGCGCACCGCGCCGCCGTTGTCGATCAACGCATCGAGCGCCGCCTGCTTGACCTGCAGCTTGACCGGGCCGCCGAAATCCAGCTGCACCTCGCTGCCCGCGCCCAGCAGCACATTGCCGCGATCGGCCGCGATCTCGCCGTTGTTGACGATGCGCGCCGCCACCAGCGCCACCGAGCCGCCGCCGGCGGTGCGGATATTACCCTGGTTGATGATGGCGTTGGCGCTGGCGCCTTGCAGGCGATAGTTCCCGGCCATGAAATCATCGTTGGTCATCGCCAGCGTCGACGCCAGCAGGCCGCCCACGTCCACCCGCGCCGTCGGCGAGAACAGCACGCCGTTCGGATTAAGCAGGAACACCTGGCCGTTGGCCTTGAGCGCGCCCTGGATCTGCGATACGTCGCTGCCCGTCACGCGGTTCAGCGCAACCGAACCGGCCGATGGCTGCACGAAGTTGACGGTGCTATCCCTGCCGATGGAAAAGCTGTTCCAGTCGATGGCCAGCTTGCCGGAGTTCTGGTTGACGGTCAGCGTCTTGCCCTGTTGCGCGATGCTGCCCTGGCCCGCCACCACCGCGCCGCCGGTGGGCAGGTCGGCCGCCAGCGCCAGGGCGCCGGTCAATGCCAGGCCGGCGGCGACCAACGCGCGCCGCGCGGTACGGGAAGCGCTGCGCTTGCCGCGCGCCCCACCCTGCTCCGAACAGACCTGCCACACACCCAGGGCGGCATTCCACACAACTCTGTAAATTCGGTTCATGACATTACCTTGCGACGAGAAGGCCGGCCACACGCGATGCCGCCGGTGCTGGCGGACTGGGGAAACCGGAGAGAATTCAAGAGCAGCGGAGCGGGGCTGCGGTGACTGGCGCGCGGGAGCTGAGCGGCGCCGAGGAGTGCTTTACTTACTGTAGAGCAAGTTAAATTCTACCGAAAACGTTCCCGTTTTCATATGGCAACATCGAAAGAACAGCTGTTATGTTGTCACACTGCATCACTATTGCAAGGAGAGCAAGATGCCTCATTTGAATTTTTCGAATTCGCCTTCTGCCGCGTTATAGACCTTGACCTTACCCGCCGAGCTGACTTGATAGCGATCACGCACGGGCGACACAGCAGGGTCTCCACCGCATCTTTGATCGTGTATTTCATGCGCCGCAAACTCCCACTGTTCCGCCTTCAAGACAGCGGGATCGTCGGTTTCCGCCATAAATTCAAGGCAATCCAGGTCAGCAACCTTGCGCCGTTTCAGCGCGGCCAAAAGCAGATCCAGCGCCTGGCTCTCGGTGATCTCTTTAGATGCGGTTTGCTTGCTTGCCGTGGGCTTGGACGCCGGCACCTCCTGCGGTGGCTGGGGCGAACGTGAACACCCAAACAACAGTGCGGCAAGGATAAAAAGCGAAGCGCGCTTCGTGCATGACATATCTAATTCTCTTCATTTCGTTGATGGGTTAATACTGCTGCGCCCGAACCTGATCGATGGTCCGCACAATTTCGTCCGAAACGGAAACGCTGCGTCGGGTCATGGTCACTGGAACGCCGTCCGGGCCGGTGCACGTTAATTTCTCGCCTGTCCGCTCATAGCGGCATGAAAGGGCCGCATTAACGTCTTTCGTTGCTGGCTGGTTCTTGGGTAACACAACGCGAACCGACAAAGTCTCGCCGTCCAAGACCGCGCGCACAGGAAAACCGATGATCGCGCGCGCACCGGGCTTTCCACCGTCGAGGGCATCGGCACGGCGGGCAGGCTCCGATGAGCCGGCGGCCATCCCAAAACCGTCCGGGAGAAGGTAGATTTCAGTTTGCTTATCCACGCCATCGTACAGCGAGGATCCCGTGCCCCACGTGCCGACCAAATGAGCTGGCAACACATCAACTGCATTGGCCGACAGGGAAAGCGCACCACAGGACAATATCAGGCATAAGCAGATTCGACGCATCTCAACTCCTCATTCAGTTATATGTCCCGGCTGACGGCCCGCTCCGGCGGAGGGCGTCAGGATAGCAGCTAGCCAGTGTAAAAAATACACAAATTATCACTTAGTTATGGAAAATCGTCGCAAGCTCGTATATGATTCGTATACGTTTCATATATAGGATAAAAAATGGGCATTGTGAACATCGACGATGATCTGCACGACCAGATCCGCAAGGCAAGCGCCGTCGCTTGCCGGTCCATCAACGCGCAGGCGGCGTTCTGGATCAAGATGGGCATGTTGAGCGAATTGAACCCTACGCTGACCTTCAACGAGATCGTCGCGCGGGAATTGCGCGCGGCCGGTGTCGAGCCCCCGCCTCTCCGGAGCGCGGCATGACCAAGCGTCCCGAGGAAATCGCGCTGATGGCGGAAGCGGGCAAGCTGCTGGCCAGCGTGTTCACCCATCTGGATCGACTGAGCCTGATCGGCATGTCCACCATGCAGGTCAACGATATGGTCGACAGCCTGATCGTCAACGAGCTGCAGGCGCGGCCGGCCAGCAAGGGGCAATATGGCTACGCCTACGCGCTCAACGCCTCACGCAACAGCGTGGTGTGCCACGGGGTGCCGTCGCACACGGAGTTTCTGCAGGACGGCGATATCGTCAACTTCGATATCACGCTGGAGAAGAACGGCTTCATCGCCGACTCCAGCAAGACCTATCTGGTCGGCGAGGTGTCGCCGCTGGCCAGGCGGCTGGTGCAGGTGACTTACGAGGCCATGTGGCGCGGCATCCGAGCGGTCCGCCCCGGCGCCAGGCTGGGCGATGTCGGCCATGCGATCGAGCGCCACGCCCGCCGCAACGGCTATTCCGTGGTCCGCGAATATTGCGGGCACGGCATAGGCCGCGAGATGCATGAGCCGCCGCAGGTGCTCCACTGGGGCAAGCCGAAAACCGGACTGGTGCTCCAGGAAGGCATGGTGTTCACCATCGAACCCATGCTCAACCAGGGCCGCCGCGCGGTCCGCACCGAGGACGATGGCTGGACCGTCGTCACCATGGACGGAAAATTGTCCGCGCAGTTCGAGCACACGGTGGCGGTCACGCGCAGCGGCGTGCAGGTGCTGACGCTGCGCGCCGGCGAGCGCGCACTGAACTAGGCGCTTACTTGTAATCGTCCGGCGTCAGCGCGTACTTTTGCATCTTGTAGTACAGCGTCTGCTTCGGCACGCCCAGCGCGTTGCTCACTTCGGTGACGCTGCCGCTGGCCCTGCGCAATTCCTGTTCGATCACCGCGCGTTCGAAGCAGCCCACCTGCTCCGCCAGCGGCAACGGCGCCAGGCTGCGCGCCGACAGCAGGCCATCGGCGCCGCTCGACAGGCCCAGCACGAAACGCTCGGCGATGTTGCGCAGTTCGCGCACATTGCCCGGCCAGTCGTGCGCCATCAGCGCCTGCATCAGCGGCCCCGGCACCGGCGGCGCGCTGCGCTTGTAGCGCGCGGCGGCGCCCAGCAGGAAGTGCTCGAACAGCAGCGGGATGTCCTCGCGCCGTTCGCGCAGCGGCGGCAGGTTCAGCACGATCAGGTTCAAACGGTAGTACAGGTCGCTGCGGAATTTCTGCTGGTCCGACCATTCCTTCAGGTCGACCTTGGCCGCCGCGATCACGCGCACGTCCACCGGCACCGGGCTGTTCGAGCCCAGCCGTTCGACGTAGCGCTCCTGCAGCACGCGCAGCATCTTCACCTGCAGCGCCATCGGCAGGCTTTCGATCTCGTCGAGGAACAGCGAGCCGCCGTCCGCGTGCTCAATCTTGCCGACCTGGCGCTTGGCGGCGCCGGTGAAGGCGCCCGATTCATGGCCGAACACTTCGCTTTCGAAAATGGTCTCGGGAATCGCGCCGCAGTTGAGCGCGACGAAATTGCTCTGGTGCCGGCGGCTGAACTGGTGCAGGCAGCGCGCCACCATTTCCTTGCCGGTGCCGGTTTCGCCGTAGATCAGCACGTCGGCCGGCTCGTCGGCCAGGTCCAGGATCAGGCGCCGCAGGTCGCGGATCGCGGCCGAGTCGCCCAGCAGGGTCGCCTCGATGCCCTCGCCGTGCGCGATGCGGTGGCGCAGCGCGGCCACTTCCAGCACCAGCCGCCGGGTTTCCATCGCGCGCTGCACCACGTCGGTCAACTGCTCCGACGAGTACGGCTTGGCGATGAAGTCGTAGGCGCCGTCGCGCATGGCGCCCACAGCCATCGTGATGTCGCCGTGGCCGGTCACCAGCACCACCGGCAGTTGCGCGTCGATGGTCTTGACGGCGGCCATGAAGTCCAGCCCGCTCATGCCGGGCAGGCGCACATCGCTCACCACCACGCCGTCAAAGCCCGGCGTAATCAGCGGCAGCGCCTGCTCGGCGGTGTGGAAGGCTTGCACCTCGATGCCCGCCAGGTCCAGCGCCTGTGCGCTGCCTGCGCGCACGGTCGGGTCGTCTTCGATCAGTAATACTTTCATGCTGTCTCCTGCTCCGCAATGGGTAATTCAATGATGAACCGGGCGCCGCCCGTGGTCGTGGCTTCCGCCAGCAACCGTCCGCCAAACTCGCGGATGATCTGCTCGGATATCGCCAGCCCCAGGCCCAGGCCCTGCCCTTGCGGTTTTGTTGTGAAAAAGGGTTCGAATAAGTGGCGGCGGATCGCTTCCGGAATGCCCGGCCCGGTATCCGAGACGGCGATCATGGCCTTTTGAAAACTGCGCGACACGCTCACGGTCAGCTGGCGCGGGTCGCTGTCGGCCATCGCGTCGAGCGCGTTGGTGAACAGGTTGACCAGCACCTGCTCCAGCCGATTGGTGTCGCACAGCGCAAACACGTCCGGGCTCTGCATCGACATGCGGAAGTTGACCCGCTCCTGCTCCACCCGCCGCTCGACCAGGAACAGCGCGGCGGTGATGGCCCCCGCCACCGCCACCGGCCTGACGCTGGCGTCGGACTTGCGGGCGAACTGGCGCAGCTGGCCGGTCAGCGCGCCCATGCGCGCGACCAGTTGCGAGATGGTCAGCAGGTTGTCCTTGGCCTCGTCCAGCCGGCCGCGCTCGATGAGCACGCGGGCATTGTCGGACATGGTGCGCAGCGCCGTCAGCGGCTGGTTCAGCTCGTGCGTGATGCCGGCCGACATCTGGCCCAGCACCGCCATCTTGCCCGCCTGGACCAGCTCGCTCTGCGCCTGCCGCAGCTTCTGCTCGGCCTGGCGGCGCACGACGTTTTCCTCGCTCAGGTTGTGGGTCATCTGTTGCAGGCTGGCGGTGCGCTCGGCCACCATCGATTCCAGGTCGTCGTAGGCGCGCTGCAGGTCCAGCCGGGCGCGCTGGCGTTGCCGGCCCAGCCGGCGGCGCTGGCGCGCGTACAGCACCAGCATCAGCAGCAGCGCTTCCGACAGCCAGGTGAAGAGGAAGGCGTTGCGGGCGCTGGCCTCCACCGGCGCCAGGTCCGACAGGTAGACGAACTGCCACTTGCGCGGCGCGAGCGAACGGGTCTGTGCCAGCATGCGCATGCGCGCGGCCGGCGCCGGCGTGGCGACGATGGCGGCGCCGTTGTCGAGCTTGCGCAGTTCGCGTATGCCGAGCGGCAGCAAGGCGTGCGAGAAGTACTGGCGCGACACTTCCAGCTCCTGCAGCACGGCCGGCGACAGCGGCGCCAGCGCGCGGTACTTCCATTCCGGCTCGGAACTGAGGAAGACCACGCCGTGGGCGTCGGTCAGCAGCACCTTGTCGCTGCCCTGCATCCAGCCGCTTTCCAGTTTCTCGATATTGACCTTGACGGTGGCCACGCCCAGCATGCGGCCGTTGTGATAAATGCCATGCGCGAAGAAGTAGCCCGGCTCGCCGCGCGTGGTGCCGACGCCGTAGAAGCCGCCGGGCGTGCGCCGCAGCGCGTCGCGCACGTAGGGGCGGAAGGCGACGTTGTCGCCGACGAAGCTGTCCGGCTCGCGCCAGTTGCTGGCCGCCTGCGTCACGCCCTGCAAGTTGACGATGTAGATGGTGGTCGATTTGGACAGGTGGTTGACCTGTTCCAGATAGGCGTTGACCTCGGCGCGCAGGGTCTCGTCGTCGGGCTGCTGCAGCAAGGCGATCACGTCCTTGTTGAGCTCCAGCGTGCCGGGCAGGAAGTCGTATTTGGACAACAGGTTTTCCAGGCTGACGGCGTAGCCGTCGAGCCGCTGCGCCGCGGCCAGGCGCAGCTTTTCGGTGGCGGCGTTTTCGGTCCAGCGCCAGGCCAGCGCCGCCACCGCGAGGCAGCACAGCAGCAGCAACACCCACAGCGCGGCCCGGCGCAGCAGCCGGCGGCCCGGCCGAGACGGCAAGACGGTCTGCGGTGGTGCTGCTGCCATAGTCTCCTCTGTTGTTATCCTCGTTTCATACGCCGTCATTAAAACACATGACGCACGCCCAGGTTGAATCCGGTTGTACCGGTACCACTATCGGTGGCCGTGCCGACGTGGAAATTGGCGCCGTTGCGGTTGACGATGTGGCCGTACGCGGCGTACAGGTCGGTGCGCACCGACAGCGGATGCAGGTAGCCGATCGCGGCCTGGCGGGCGCGCTGGCGCGGCGACGAGTCGTCGCGGTGGTCGATGTACGAGGCCAGCAGCTTGTCGGCGCCCACCGACACCGTCACGCCCACCAGCGCGTCGCGGCTGCCGATGCCCAGCAGGTCCTTGTTGCGCGAGTAGGCCGCGTGGCCGGTGATGTCGCCGAAGCGGTAGCGGCCACCCAGCATGGTGTAGCGGGTGTGCGCGGTGGCCAGCGCGTTATCGCGCTGGTGGTGGGTCAGCACCACGCTCAGCGGGCCGTTGTCGTAGCTGGCGGCGCCGCTGAGGGTGCGGTTCTTGACGGTGTCGCCCGGCGTTTCGCCAAAGCCGTACAGCAGGTCCGCCGAGAAGCCGTTGTACTTCTTCGTCATGTACTCGACCGAGTTGTCGACCCGCGTGCTCGGGAAGAAGATGTTCTGCACGTTGCCGGCGAAGCCGGTGCCGAACGGATCGATCACGTCGCGCAGGGCTTTGAAGTACGGCATGTACTGGCGGCCGGCGCTGATGGAGCCGGCCGAGCCGGACAGGCTGACGTAGGCCTGGCGGCCGAACAGCAGGCCGCCCTGCCCGGCGGTGCCGGTGTCGATGTTAAAGCCGTTCTCCAGCACGAAGCCGGCGCTCATGCCGCCGCCCAGGTCTTCCTTGCCCTTGAAGCCCAGGCGCGAGCCGGAACCCACGCCGCTGCTGACGTTCTGCGTGTTACCGGCGGGGCCGCCGCGTTCCAGCACCAGGCCGGCGTCGGCGATGCCGTACACGGTCACGCTCGATTGCGCCTGCGCGACGGCCGATACCAGACCCAGCGCCAACGCGCCCATCACATGCTTTTGCATCTTTCAATCTCCTCTAATTATTCTTCAAGCCGCACGCATCGTGGCGACGACAGGTTGTTCCTTTTCTTCTTCCAAGGCGCCTTCCCACTTCGCGACCACGGCGGTGGCGACAGCGTTGCCGACGGCGTTGGTGGCGGAGCGGCCCATGTCCAGGAACTGGTCGATGCCCATCAACAGCAGCAGGCCGGCTTCAGGGATGTGGAACTGGTTCAGCGTGGCGGCGATCACCACCAGCGAGGCGCGCGGCACGCCGGCGATACCTTTGGAGGTCACCATCAGCAACAGCAGCATGGTGATCTGGGTGCCCAGCGACAAATCGATGCCGTAGGCCTGGGTGATGAACAGCACGGCGAAGGTGCAGTACATCATCGAGCCGTCCAGGTTGAAGGAATAGCCCATCGGCAGCACGAAGCTGGAGATCTTGCGTTGCACGCCGAACTGGTCCAGCGCGACCAGCAGTTTCGGATAGGCCGCTTCCGAGCTCGCGGTCGAGAACGCCAGCAGGAAAGGCTCGCGGATCAGGGCCATCAGGCGGAACACGCGCTTGCCGATGAACAGGAAGCCGCCCAGGACCAGCAGCGCCCACAGGCACACCAGGCCCAGGTAGAAGCCGCCCATGAATTTGGCGAAGGTGGCCAGGATGCCCAGGCCGTTGGTGGTGATGACCGAGGCCATCGCGGCGAACACGGCCAGCGGAGCCAGGTTCATGATGGCGCCGGTGATGCGCAACATCACCTGGGCCAGCTGGTCGATCACGGCGGTCAGCTTGGCGCCCGCTTCGCCCATCGCGCTCAGCGCGCTGCCGAAGAAGATCGAGAACACCAGCACTTGCAGGATCTCGTTGTTGGCCATCGCCTCGATCGGCGACTTCGGCACCATGTGGGCGACGAAGTCCTTCAGCGTGAAGGCCGAGGTCTTCAGGCCGGTGGCGGCGTCCATCGGCGGCAGCGGCAGGCCCAGGTGGGTGCCCAGTTGCAGGAAGTTCGACAGCAGCATGCCCAAGGTCAGCGACACCAGCGAAGCGATCACGAACCAGCCCATGGCCTTGATGCCGACCCGGCCGGCGGCCTTGCCGTCGCCCATGTGCGCAATGCCGACCGCCAGCGTGGAGAACACCAGCAGCGAAATGATCATCTTGATCAGACGGAGGAACACGTCGGTGGCGATCGAGATATTGCCGGCGATGGTGGCGCTGAGCGCCTTGTCGGGGAAGGTGTCATGGCAGGCATAGCCGACACCGATACCGAGCACCATGGCGATCAGGATGTAGAGGGTTAATGGGCGTTTCTTTTTCACTTGGTTCTCCAGATTTTTGTTGTCGTCACCGCTAAGCAGTGCGCCGGCGGGGTTCAGGCTAGATAGCAATGGTTGTGCCAGCCTTGGACGAACGAAAATTTGGAGGCAAGTCCTTGATTCTAAATATAGTTCACAATGGCAACATCTTGTAACATGCCCGAGGCGCCCCGAAATTCAGACGCTTGCGATGGCTGTTGTATGGAAAGTTGGACGGTCGCCAGCCGGCTCAGGCGTTTTCCCGAGACACCTTGTGAGTGACCAGCTCGGATAGCTCGGCCACTCCGACCGGCGGATGAATTCGCCACGGCACGATGAAGCTGCGGGCCGCCAATCCTGCTGCGATACGGCGCATCTGCTTGCGCTCTCCCGCCAGGCGCGCTTCCAGCAGCGGATCGCGCGTGCCGGCCGCCGCCACGCTCTTGTTGATGACCCAGGCGTATGGCTCGATGCTTGCGCGGCGCAGGTCGTCCTGCAGGGCCGCCGCCTGCGAAACCGGGGTGACCTCCGGCAGCGTGACCAGAATGATCCGGGTGTAGGCTCCGTCCTGCAGCCGCATCAGGGGCGTGGTCATGCGGCCGCTGCCATGGCCTTCGAAATCGCGCAGCGTTTGCCGATGGTAGGCGCCGGCAGCATCCATCAGCAGCAGCGAGTGCCCGGTTGGCGCAGTGTCAAGCACGACGAAGGCGCTGCGCGCTTCGTTGACAATCCTGGAAAACGCGTGAAAGACCGCGACTTCCTCGGTGCACGGCGAGCGCAAGTCTTCCAGCATCAGCGCTTGTTCCTGCGCGTTCAGTCCCGGCGATTTTGCCGCCATCATGCGGTCGATGTAGCGCTGGGTCTCGATCTTGGGGTCGATGCGGTCGACGCGCAAGCCGGGCACCTCGCTGGCGAGCGTTCCGGCCAGGTGGGCCGCCGGATCGGTGGTGCTCAGATGAACGGTCTTGCCGCGTGCGATCAACCCGAGGGCCAAGGCCGCGGCGATGGTCGTCTTGCCCACGCCGCCCTTGCCCATCACCATGATGAGGCCGTGGCCGGACGCCGCCAGTTCGTCGGCCAGCGCGTCCAGGCCCGGCAAAGCTTGAGCCGTTCCAGTCACCGCTTCGGCGCCGGCGACCGGGGCGGCATGCGCCGAGAGCAGCGCGCGCAATGCCGGCAAACCCACCGTGTCGAAGGCGCGCAAGGGCACCTGGTCTTGCGGCAGAGACTGCAAGGTGAGCGGCATCGCATCGAGCGCCTCCTGCCCGACCGAGGCAATGGCGCAGGCCACCGCGTCGGCCGGATCGCTGGCGCGGAACACGCCGTTGACGATCAGGCGCTGGTTGTTCAGGCCAAGCATGCGCAATTCATCCGACGTGCGCGCCGCCTCGGCAAGTGCGCCCTTGTCGGCGCGGGCGACCAGGATGACGGTGGTCCGGGCAGGGTCGCTCAAGGCAAGCAAGGCAGCCTTGAAACGCACTTCCTGCATCTTCAATCCCGAGTGGGGGCCGAGGCAGGACGCCCCGCGGTCGTTCCCCGCCAAAAATCCGCTCCACGCCTGCGGCAAGCTCAGCAGACGCAAGGTGTGTCCGGTTGGCGCGGTGTCGAAGACGATATGGTCATAGCCACCCGCATCGTCGGCCAGCAGCGCTGCAAACTCGTCGAATGAAGCGATCTCCGTGGTGCAGGCGCCGGACAGTTGCTCACGCACGGTCGCGCGTTCCGTTTCGCTGGCACCGGCGTCCATCTGCCCCAGCACGCGCTGGCGATACGACTCGGCCGCGTTGTCGGGGTCGATATTCAATACCGACAAACCGGGGACGCCGGGCACGGGCGTGGGGCTGTTGCGCAGCTCGACGCCCAGCATTTCATCCAGATTGGACGCGGCATCGGTGCTCACCAGCAGGATTTTTTTACCGGAATCGGCCAGCGTGAGCGCAGTGGCAGTCGACAGCGATGTCTTCCCTACTCCTCCTTTACCGGTAAAGAACAGATGGCGCGTCGGCGCAACAAGAAAACCCGGCACCTTGATGTCGAACCCTCCCGCCACTTTCTCGTGCGACGGGATACCGCCGCAATGCACCAGCTTGCCCATATTTGCGCCCCCAATAAGCATAGACCAACGATAGAAATAGTTTATATCGTTATTCAACATGCGGGGAAATTTGTTCCGGCCTGCACCGGAGCGGGTCTCCCCTCTTTAGCTTGGCCGATACGAGTCAGAGCTGACCAGCGTCGAAACAGCCCGTCTCCACATATTCGAACCAGCCGCCGTCGTAGACGCTGATCGCGGGCCAACCCATCAGCCAGGCGTAGAAAAACGCCATCGAGGCGCGCCAGCCGGTGCCGCAGTAAAAGGCGGTTGGCGTGCCGGGCAGGATGCCCTGTTCGGCCCACTGCGCGGCAATCTCGGCGGCCGGTTTCATGCTGCCGTCGGCCTCGTGATAGGCGCTCATGCTGTTGACGTCGCCGTCCTCGCCCGCCCTGCCCCAGCGCGCGCCGGGGATGTCGCCGGCCGCGATGTAGTGGTAGCCGGAGGCCTGGCCGGTGAATTCGGCCCGGGTGCGGATGCTGGCCAGCACGCCGTCGCCGCGCGCCAGCAAGGCGCACGCTTCTGGTGTGCCGATCAGGTATTCAGGATGGGCCGGGAAGCTGGCGCCGAAGCTGGAGGCTGCCGCGGGGGCCGGCGCCGGTCCGCGCGCGCAGGCATGGCCGCCGGCCTGCCAGCGGGCGAAGCCGCCGTCGAGCAGGCGCACGTCGGCCACGCCGGCGTACAGCAGCAGGTGCGCCAGCCGCGCGGCGGCCAGGTTGTTGCGTCCGTACAGGATGACGGTGGTGTCGTGGCGCACGCCGCGCGCCAGCAGCAGCGCCAGCAAGGCCTGGTCGGGGACCTTGTTCCACAGGGGCAGCTGTTCGATGCAGGCGGTGTCGAAGTAGGACGCGCCTGGAACATGGGCCTGCTCGAACAGCACCGCGGCGCCGCAGCCGACTTCGAACAGGCGCCAGTCCGCCGCCGGCGGCGCCTCGACCTCGGCGCCCGCGGTCAGCCCCGCCAGCCAGGCCGGCGTGACGAGCTGGCGCCAGCGGACCAGGTCCGGGCGGAAATCAGCGGCAACGGCATTATCGACAATCATCAGGAAAGGCAAGGCGAGCATCCAGGGGGCACTATTTTACGCGATCGCAAAGTCCCCGCAGGTCAATGGAAATATGATGTTGCCACACGGACATGTTTGCATTAGCATGTTTTCCTGCTCACCTCAAAAGAATCCCCTGCTCACATGCCTACCATTGTTGGATCACAGGTCCCTCCGCCAAGAACCGGGGACGAATTCGAGGACATAGCGTTATCCGCCGCCAAACTTCGCTGGCGGCACACGGACTTCTTCCGTCATGGCCGGCCCGGCCAACGGCAGGACGGCGTCGACATCTACGGGACTCTCGGCGCCCCCAGGACAGCAATCGGCATCCAGTGCAAGAACACGATGGGCGGCCTGACCGAAGACGCCATCCTGGCGGAAATCCGAAACGCCGAGTCCTTCAAGCCGCCATTGGGCGCGCTCTATATTGCGACGACAGCCAGCCGCGATAACGTCCTCCAGGAAAAGATGCGTATAGTCTCGGCCGACCGCACTGCCCGTGGGAAGTTCTCGGTAGATATTCTTTTCTGGAGCGATCTGGTTTTTGACCTTGCAAAAGATCGGGACGAATTCTTCAAGCACTACCCGTATCTCGCGCCTGCGCCGCCTCCCGTTTCGATTCCGCCAGCTAATGGCAAACCGACCTTCACGGTAGAACAAATGCGGATAGTACGACACCCGGTATTGGCAGGGAAACGAATACCAAGGCGGCACCTCGCCCGCGCAGGCGGATGGGCTACTTTCGCGGGCATCGCAGCCCTTCTGTGCACGATACTGCCATCGTTCTCAAGAAAATTCTCAAATTGGAGTCCTGCCGCAGTGTTTCTGTTCGGCGGAGGTTTAATACTGCTGATGCTTTCAGAAGTACTGAAGCGGCGCAAGTTCGAGCACATCCTATTAGGGAAGTATTACCTGGAGCTCAGCGTAAATGATGCACTGTGCCTTCACCGGCTGACCGCTACCTGCCCGTGGTGCCAGTCCGGCATGCAACTGCTTCATCTCGGGCCGAAAGACGGTCCCAAGGACGACATTTTTGTGTGCGAGCGAAACGCGAAACAGCACACGATTCTTCTGGATCCCACCATGCTTCCTGAAATTACGGACTAGCCGAACGCCTGTATTCCACCACAATTGCGAATGGTTCTCATTTGCGTTAAAATGCGCGTTTCCGTCGTCCCGAAAGCCGAACATGCGCAGTCCCTCCTACTTCCGTCTTTGCTATGCCCTCCCCCTGGCCTGCCTGGCGGGCACCGCCGCCGCCCAGACCGCCAACGACGAGGTGCTGCAGACAGTGAAGGTCACCGCGGCCCGCGCCGATGGCCTGCTGCCCCGGACCACCGAGGCCGGCAGCTTTCGCGGCGCGGACATCATGGACGTGCCGTCCACCGTCAACGTCGTCACGCGCGAGCTGCTGGAACGCCAGGCAGCCGCCGGCCTCTACGACGCGGTGCGCAACACCGCCGGCGTCACGCGCCAGCAGAACGGCGGCGATACCTGGGACCAGCTGGTGATACGCGGCATCGCCGTGGAGAACCGCACCAACTACCGCCTGAACGGCTCGCTGCCGATCATGAACTTCTCGCAGGTGCCGATGGAGGACAAGGAGCGCGTCGAGGTACTGAAAGGCGCATCCGCGCTGTACTACGGCTTCACGTCGCCATCCGGCGTGGTCAACTTCGTCACCAAGCGCGCCGGGGCCACGCCGGTCACCAGCGTCGGGCTGGCGCTGGACCAGCAAGGCAGCGCGGTCGCCAGCGCCGACGTGGCGCGCCGCTTCGGCGAGCGCGGCGAATTCGGCGTGCGCATCAATGCCGCCGGCGGCACGCTGGGTTCCTACCTGCGCGACGTCGGCAACGGCAACCGCGGCTTCGCATCGGCCGCGCTGGACTGGCGCGTCAACAGCCGCCTGCTGCTCAAGGCCGACCTGGAGCACGACCGCCGCCGCGTGACGGAGCAAGCCGCCGTGATGCTGCCGGCCGCCGTCAACAACGTCATCAGCCTGCCGCGCGCGGTCGATCCGCGCGCCCTGGTCGGCCCGGACTGGGCACGCTTCGAAACCAGGACCGACAACGCCCAGCTGCGCGCCGACTACGCGCTGGCCGGCGACTGGGCGGTGACGCTGGAAGCGGGCCACTCGGAAACCGCGCGCGACCGCACGCTGCCCATCTTCCGCCTGAATAACGCGGCCGCGCTGCAGACCGGCGCCGGCCGCATCACCGGCAACATCCAGCATCAGGTGACGGCATCGACGCTGCTGCGCGCCGAGCTGGCGGGCACGGTCGCCACCGGCGCGCTGAAGCACGAGCTGACGCTGGGCGCCACCCACACCGGCAAATCGCAGGACCCGATCTACCAGCGCAACTACACCATCGCCGCGCAGAACCTGTACAACCCGGTGGCGATTCCGCTGTCGGGCGTGGTGTTCGGCGCCGCGCCGGCCGCGCCCACCACCGCCGAACTGAAGACCCGCGAGACCGGCGTCTACGCGCTGGACCGCATCGCGCTGTCGCCGCAGTGGCAGACCGTGCTGGGCCTGCGCCACACCAGCTACCGCAGCGACCAGGGCGACAATCACTACGACGTCGGCCAGACCACGCCGATGGCCTCGCTGATCTACAAGCTGTCGCCGGCACTGTCGTTCTACGGCTCGGCCGCGCGCGGACTGGAGGAAGGCGAATCGGCGCCCACCGGCACGGCCAACCAGAGCGTCAAGATGGCGCCCGGGGTCAGCAAGCAACGCGAGCTGGGCGCGCGCTGGCTGAGCGTCGGCGGCACGCTGGTGTCGGCCGCGCTGTTCGACATCCACCGCCCCGGCTACTACACCAACGCGGCCAATGTGTTCGTGGCCGACGGCGCGCAGCACTATCGCGGGCTGGAGCTGTCCACGCAGGGCAAGCTGACGCGCCAGCTGTCATGGCAGACCTCGGCCCAGCTGCTGGACCCGGCATTTGAAAACACCACCGCCGCCTACAACGGCAAGGCGCCGGAGAACGCCTCGCGGCGCACCGCCAGCGCTTTCCTCTCGTATGACGTGGATGCCTTGCCCGGCTGGTCGGTCAACGGCGGCGCGTACTACTACAGCGCCCGTCCGGTCAACGATTTGAACCAGGCCTTCCTCGGCGGCGTGACCTTGTTCAGCGCAGGCGCGCGGTACGCCACCAGCATCGGCGGCAAGCGCGCCACGTGGCAGCTGAATATCGAGAACCTCGGCGACAAGCAGTACTGGGCCGGCGCCGGCACGCGGCTGGCCGCCGGCGTGCCGCGCCTGGTCAAGCTGGGTGTGAAGGTGGACTTGTGATTATTCGAAGCGGTAGCTGAGCGCCACTAGGCCGGAATCGAGCGAGCGGCGGTGCACCGCAGGGTTGCTGCGGATGGAGTCGTCCAGCCAGGTGCGGCGCACGTTGGCGACCAGGTACCAGTGGCCGCTCAGGCGCGCCTCCACCAGCAGGCCGGCGAACGGATTGCTGGCCGAGCGCGCCACGCCGTCGTAGTAGCGCACGTAGCTGGCCGAGCGGTACTCGACGCCGGCTTGCGGATAAAACGCGAAGCGGTCGTGATCGATCTCGGCCCCGTACATCAGGTCGACCATGGTGCCGTGCGATTTGCCGAGGTCGCGATAGACGTTGGCCATGAAGGCGCCCACCGGCGTGACCTGCAAGGTGCCCAGGCCCAGCGGCACCGACGAGCGCAGCCGCTCTTGCGGCGGCGCGCTGGCGCGGTAGCCGTCCTCCAGCACGCGCGTCAGCAGTTCGACGCTGCCGTAGCCGGCCGGCGCCAGCTTGACGCCGAAAGTGTCGATGCGCGCGAACGCCGGGCCGTATTCAAAATTGGCGTACGGGACGGCGCTGGTGCTGCGCGATTGCGCCGGCACCGCGACCGGCGAACTGCTGATGCCCAGCCCGATGTCGCCGACCAGGCGCGGCGCCTGATCCTGCGCGGGTTGCTGCTGCGCCTGCGCGCAGCCGGCCGACAGCAGCACCAACGCGGCGCAGCGCCGCAGCCCAGCCCTCATCGGAACGCGCTGACGATCAGCGCGACGTTGCTGCCGCCGAAGGCAAACGAGTTCGACATCGCCGCCTGCAGCGGCACGCCGCGGCGGGCTTCGAGCGGCACGAAATCGAGGTCGCACTCGGGATCGGGCCGGTCGAGGAAGGCGGTCGGCGGCACCGCGCCGTGGCGCACGGCCTGCGTGGTCATCACGAATTCCAGCGCACCGGCCGCGCCCAGCGTGTGGCCGTGCACGGACTTGGTGGAGCTGACCATCAGATCGCGCGCCAGCGGCCCGAAGGCCTGCTTGATCGAGGTGGTCTCGGCCAAGTCGCCGGCCGGGGTGCCGGCGCCGTGGGCGTTGATGTAGCCGATCGCCGACGCAGGCAGGCCGCACTGTTCCAGCGCCTGGCGCATGGCCCGCTCCTGGCCGTCGGCGTCCGGCTTGGTGATGTGGGTGGCGTCGTTGCTGGTGCCGTAGGCGACCAGCTCGGCCAGGATGGTGGCGCCGCGCGCCCGTGCCGATGCCAGCGATTCCAGCATCACGGCGGCGCCCGCCTCGCCCAGCACCAGGCCGCCGCGTCCGGCCGAGAACGGCCGGCACGAACGCTCGGGGTGTTCGGCGTCGAACGGCGCCAGCACGCGCAGGGCGTCCCAGGCGGTGACCACGCCGTAGCACAGCAGGGCTTCCGAGCCGCCGGCCAGCACGCGGTCGGCGTAGCCGTGGCGGATGTGGCGGTAAGCCTCGCCGATGGCCTGCGCCGACGACACGCAGGCGCTGCTGTAGTTGTTGACGCTGCCCTTGAAGCCGCAGCGCAGCGCGATCTGCGCGGCCGCCGCATTGGTCATGCCGGCCACGACCGACATCGGCCGCACGCGGGTCTTGCCGTCGATGAACAGGTCGACGTAGCCCGATTCAACGGTGCCGGCGCCCCCCATGCCGCTACCCCAGAACACGCCGCTGCGCTCGGGCGCGACGGTCGCATCCAGGCCCGACTGGGCCAGCGCCTCGCTGGCGGCGGCCCAGCCCAGCAGCGAGAAGCGGTCGAAGATCGGCAGTTCGGAATTCTTGACCAGCTCGGGCAAGGGACCGCGGATTTGCGCGGCGGGCGTGTCCGGCCGCTGGCGGTCGCCGCCGAGCTGCAGCAGGCCGATGCCGCTGTGGCCGGCCAGCGCCTGCTCGAAGTTGCGGTCGGCGCCGACGCCCAGCGACGAGATCGCCCCCAGGCCCGTGATCACCACACGCTGCATGGTCATGCGCTGGTGGCCTTGCTGGCCAGGTAGGTATCGATCTGGTCGGCGATGTCCTGCACCACGACCAGCTTCGGACGCTCGTCGCCCACTTCGATGCCGAACTCTTCTTCCAGGTCGAAAATCAGTTCGATCACGGTCAGCGAATCGGCGCCCAGCGCTTCGAGTTCGGTCTGCGGCTGGATCGTATCTTCTGGCACGTCCAGGCTTTTGGCCAGCAGTTTGGCGACGGTTGGGAATGAATTCATAAAAAATAATCTCTGTTTAATAGGTGTTAAGCACGGTTCAGCAGCGCGTCCTGGGACGGCAGATGCTGGTTGAAGAACGCAACCGTTTCGTCGGCAACGAGTTCCTTCTCATTGTCGAGGGTGATGATATGGTAGCTGTCGTGCAGGATGACCTTGCGGCGGCTCGGCGAGCTGATGCTGCGCTCGACCAGGTCGGCGCTCTTGGTGCTGGCGACGTCGTCTTCCTCGGCGTGGATGATCAGCGCCGGCGCGGTCACCTTGGACAGCTGCGCGCGCACCTGCTTGATCAGGCGGTGCGCCTGGAAGATGCCTTCGGCCGACAGGCGCGAGGCGCCGGCCGCCGACGAATCGCTGACCTTCATCTCGCGCGCGATCCAGCGCCGCAGGTTCTCGTTCTTCAGCCCGTAGGGATAGCGCTCCTCATACGAATACCAGTGGCGGGCCGGCGTGTAATACGCCAGCGGCAACAGGAAGCGGTATTTGGGAATGCTCCAGCCGTCGTAGGACAGCGTGGTGGCCAGCAGGCCGAGCGAGGCGATTTCGTTGCCGCGCTCGATCGCCAGGCGCAAGGCCAGCACCGCGCCGATGCACAGGCCGACCACCGACACGCTGGCGTGGGTCTCCTTGAGCTGGTCGAACAGGCGCGCGACCTCCTCGTACCAGCGCTCGCTGCGGGTAGTACGATAGGAGTCGGCCTGGCCGGACGAGTAGCCGTAACCCGGTATCAATGGAATGACAACGGTGTAGCCTGCACGTTGCAGGCGCTTGCCCACATACTGCATTTCCAGCGGGTTGCCCAGCAAGCCGTGCAAAGCCAGCACGGCATGCGGACCGCCTGCCAATTCAATAGTCTTCATACTACCCTGTTCAAGAAAATCTTTTTATTGTTGACCGGGAAGCGGTCATCAGTCGCTGTTGCCGCGAGCGTTAAAAAATAGGTTCATCATACCCTCGTTTGGCACAGAAACTCCAGTCACCTCAGCGCCGGAATGCCGTCGACATACAGGTTTTTTGCCGGGTTGCGCAACGCGAGACCAATCAGCTCGTGTGACGGCACTAGCGGGACGTGGATGCTGTGGGAAATTGCGAGGATATACTGGTCCGACCGATTTGGATGGCGAATTTTAGCCATTCGCGGCTAACGGTAGCATGATCACTTCATTACAGATTGGAAAGGTAGTGCGCGCTTGAAAACGCCACCTTTTGCTTTGCCCCGGCCTTTGCTATAATGCGGCCCGCACACAGGGGGGTATAGCTCAGCTGGGAGAGCGCTTGCATGGCATGCAAGAGGTCAGCGGTTCGATCCCGCTTACCTCCACCAATGTGCGAATATCTGGCAGTTCACAGTCCCCATCGTCTAGAGGCCTAGGACATCACCCTTTCACGGTGAGTACGGGGGTTCGAATCCCCCTGGGGACGCCATCCGCCCGCTCTCGGCCAAAACCATTTTGGCGTACAATGATCATCTATATTTCGGTGATCGTTTTCGGGAGCTCACTATGCGCAAATCAAATGCAGAGGCGGCGGAAACCCGCAAGCGTATCCTGTCGACCGCGTCGGGAATGTTTTTACGACAAGGCATTTCCGCAACGGCGATTTCCGACATCATGGTCGCGGCCGGACTCACGCAGGGTGGTTTCTACCGCCATTTCCAATCGAAGGAACACCTGGTGGCGGAGGCCAGCGCCGCCGCGTTCGAGCAGATCCGCGCCTTGATCGACGCCGCCACCGCCGGCAAGCCGCCGCGCGAAGCGATCGGCCTGATCGTGGACTACTACCTCAACCAGCACCGCGACACCACGCTGGGCAATCTCTGCCCGATGGCCAACCTTGCCAGCGAACTCAGGGATGCGGATGACCAGATCAAGGAAGTGGTCACCGACGGCTATACGCGCTTCGTCAAACTGTTCGCGTCTTATCTGATGCGACTCGATTACAGCGACTATCTCGGCGTGGCCGAATCCATCGTCTCTGTGATGGTCGGCGCGGTGTCGGTGGCGCGTGTCGTTGCCGATCCCGTGCTGTCCGAGACCATCCTGCGCAACGCGCGGAACACGGTCAACCTCATCCTGCGCAACGCCCCCACCAGCACCGGCCTGGAACCGGATCACCGGGCCGCCGCCGAGACCTGACGGCAGCCCTTCGGAACGCTAGCCTTGCGGCGCGCTCCACCCACCACCCAGCGATTTGTACAAGGCGATGCGGTTTTGCAGCTCGGCCAGGCCGGCCCGGATGGCCTGCTGCTGCGCCGCGAACAAGGCGCGCTGCGCGTCCAGGTATTCAAGGTAGCTGGCCTCGCCGCTGTCGTAGCGCAGCCTGGCCAGGTCGTGCCTTGCCTGCTCGGCCTGTTCCTGCGCCCTGACCGCCCGCAGTTCCTCGCCCAGGGTGGCGTGGCCGGCCAGCGCATCGGCCACCTCGCGGAACGCGACCTGCACCGTCTTTTCATACTGCGCCACCGCGATGTCACGCTCCGCCAAGGCCGCGCCGAGATTGGCGCGGTTGCGCCCGCCGTCGAAGATCGGCAGCGTGACCTGGGGCAGGAAGTTCCAGGCGCGGCTGCCGGAATCGAACAGGCCGCCCAACGCGTCGCTCGACGAGCCGAACGCGCCGGTCAGGCTGATGCGCGGGAAGAACGCGGCCCGCGCCACGCCGATGTTGGCGTTGGCGGCGCGCAGCAGCGATTCCTGCTGGCGGATGTCGGGCCGCGCCGTCAGCAAGTCCGACGGCAACCCGGCCGGCAGGGCCGCGATGGCCTCGCCGTCCCAGCGCTTGCCGGGACCGGGCAGCAAGGCCGCCGGCACCGGCCGGCCGATCAGCACCACCAGCGCGTTCTCGTCCAGCGCGCGCTGGCGCTGCGCCTGCAGCACCGCGATTTTCGCGGCCTCCAGCAGCGACTCGGATTGCCGCAAGTCGTAGTCCGAGTTGGCGCCCGAGGCGCGCAGCAACGTCTGGCGCTGGTGCGAGGCGCTGCGGCTGTCCAGCGTCTGGCGGGCCAGCGCCAGCAACTGCTCGTCGGCCAGCACCGCCTCGTAGCTGAACGCCACTTGCGCCACCAGGCTGATCTGCGCGGCGCGCTGCCCTTCCTCGGTCGCGGCGAAACGCTCCAGCGCCGCACCCGATAGATTGCGCACGCGGCCGAACAAGTCCAGCTCGAAGGCGGTCACGCCCAGGCCCGCCGTGTAGCTGGTGGTCAGTCCGCCCCGGCCGCCAGGCGCCACCAGGTCCGGCACCCGCTGGCGCGCGCCGCTCAAGCCGGCGTTCACGCCCGGCAGCCGGTCGGCCGACTGCACCTGATACAGGGCGCGGGCGCGCTCGATGTTCAATGTCGCCACGCGCAGGTCACGGTTGTGTTCCAGCGCCATGCCGATCAGCTGCTTCAACTGCTCGTCCCGGAAGAACGATTGCCACGGCACGCTGCGCGCCGACGGGCCTTCGTCCGCGTGTTGCGGCGCGCCCGCGGCCGGCCACTCGCCGGCCACCGGCAGCGCAGGACGTTCATAGGTCGGCGCCAGCGAGCAGCCCGCCAGCAGCGCGACCAGCACGCCGCTCAATTGTTTGACGACGGTGTTCATGCTGCCTCCCTGGTTTCCATATCGTTCGATTCAACCGCCGCGGCGGCATGCTTGCTGACCCTGAACCACAGCGAATACAGCGCCGGCAGGAACAGCAGCGTCAGCACCGTGCCGACGCCAACGCCGCCGATCAGCACATACGCCAGCGGCCCCCAGAAGCTCGAATGGGTCAGCGGGATGAAGGCCAGCATGGCGGCGGCCGCCGTCAGGATCACCGGCCGCGCGCGGCGCACCGTCGATTCAATCACGGCCTGGTAAGGCGTCAGGCCGGCGGCCAGGTCGTGCTGGATCTGGTCCACCAGGATCAGCGTGTTGCGCATCAAGATGCCCGCCAGGCCGATCAGGCCGAGGATGGCGTTGAAGCCGAACGGCTGATGGAACACCAGCAGCGTCGGCACCGCGCCCACCAGGCCCAGCGGCGCGGTGGCGAACACCATCCACATCGTCGCGAACGACCGCACCTGCACCATGATCACCGCCAGCATCAGGATGATCATCAGCGGGAACAGCTTGGCCAGCGCCGTGTCGGCCTTGGCGCTCTCCTCCACCGCGCCGCCGGTGTCGATGTGGTAGCCGGGCG
The DNA here is from genome assembly GCF_009857655.1 of Duganella vulcania. Lineage (NCBI taxonomy): Bacteria > Pseudomonadati > Pseudomonadota > Betaproteobacteria > Burkholderiales > Oxalobacteraceae > Duganella > Duganella vulcania. Next base: position 133,472 of record NZ_WWCX01000003.1, on the reverse strand, counting down.
GCAGGCTGGCCTTGAGCTGCTCCAGCCTGGGCAGGATGGCCTTGGTCACGTCCGGCGGCTGCGTGCCGTCGCGGATGTCGCCCTGCACGGCGATATAGCTTTCGCGGTCATAGCGCTTGAGGACCGAGTCTTCCATGCGCGTCTCCAGCCGCGCCACTTGCGACAAGGGCACGCTGGCGCCGCTGTCGGTGGTCAGCGTCAGGTTGCGGAGGTCGGCCAGGTTGTTGCGCTCGGCGTGCGGGCTGCGGATCAGCACATCCACGGTGCGCAAGCCTTCGCGCACCTGGGTCGCGGGGATGCCGTTCAACAGCGCCTGCAACTGGGTGGCCGCGTCGCGCGGCGACAGGCCAACCTGGCGCAGCCGCTCCTGGTCCAGCGCCAGGTGCAGCGACGGCGTGCGGTTGCCCCAGTCGAGGTGGACGTCGCGCATGTCCGGGTTCTGCGCCATGACGGCGCGCACCTGCCCGGCCAGCTCGCGCACGCGGTCCAGGTCGGGACCGGCCACACGGAACAGCACCGGATACGGCACCGGCGGCCCGAACAGGAACTGGCTGACGCGCACCCGCGCCTGCGGGAAGCGGCCCTCGGCGATCATGGCGCGGATTTTCTGCTTCAGAATGTCGCGCGCCTGCGGGCCGGCGGTCAGCACGATCAGCTGCGCAAAGGCCGGGTTGGGCAGCTCGGGATTGACCGACAGGAAGAAGCGCGGCGTGCCCTGGCCGACATAGCTCGACACCAGCTTGGTTTCCGGCTCCTTGCGCAGCGCGTCCTCGATCTGGCGCACGGCCGCGTCGGTGGCGGCGAAGGCGCTGCCCGGCGGCAGGTTCACTTCCAGTGTCAATTCGGGACGTTCCGAGTTGGGGAAGAACTGCTTCTGCACCGCGCCCATGCCCACGCCCGCCAATGCGAACAAGGTGACGGTGACGGCTGCGGTCAGCCACTTGTGGTCCACGCACCAGCGCACCAGCCGGCGCAGGCGCTGGTAGTTCGGCGTGCTGTAGATGGCGTCGTGGCCACCGGCCTTGACCGGTATGTCCGGCAGCATCTTCACACCCATGTAGGGAATGAACAGCACCGCCACCACCCACGAGGTGATCAGCGCGAAGGCCACCACCCAGAAGATGTTGCCCGCGTATTCGCCGGCGGTGGAACGCGCGAAGCCGACCGGCAGGAAGCCGATGATGGTCAACAGCGTGCCCGACAACATGGGCGCGGCCGTCGCGGTCCACGCGTGGGTGGCGGCGGCGACCCGGTTCAGGCCCTCCTCCATCTTCACCACCATCATTTCGATGGCGATGATGGCGTCGTCCACCAGCAGGCCGAGCGACAGGATCAGCGCGCCAAGCGTGATGCGGTCGAACACGCGGCCGGTCACCAGCATGATGACGAACACGGCGGCCAGCGTCAGCGGCACGGCGGCGGCCACCACCAGGCCGACGCGCCAGCCCAGCGTGACCAGGCTGACCACGATCACCACCGCCAGCGCCACCACGAACTTGATCATGAACTCGTTGACGGCGGCCTTGATGGCGAGCGACTGGTCGGAGATCTGCGCCAGTTCGATGCCGGTTGGTAGTTCGCCTTGCAGCGTCTGATGGGCGGCGCCGAGGTCGCGGCCCAGCTGCAGGCCGTTGTAGCCGCGCTTCATCACCACGCCCAGCACCAGCGATGCCTCGCCCTGGGTGCGGATGGCGAAGCTGGCCGGGTCTTCGTAGCCACGGCGCACGTCGGCGATGTCGCCCAGCTTGAGCGTGCGGCCGGCGGCGGCGATGGGGATGGCCTTGACGCTGTCGACGCTGTCGATGGCGCCGTCCAGGCGCAGCTGCACGCGCGGCCCGCGCGTTTCGACGAAGCCGGCCGAGGTGACGGTATTCTGCCGGCCCAGCGCATCGATCACCGCCTGCGCCTTGATGCCCAGCGTAGCCAGGCGCTCGTGCGAAATCTCGACAAAAATCCTTTGCTGCTGCTCGCCCAGGATGTTCACCTTCTGCACGCCCGGCACATGCAGCAGGCGCTGGCGGACATCTTCCGCCTTCAGCACCAGCTGGCGGTGCGGCAGCTTCTTGCCGCTCAGGGAGAACAGCGAGAAATACACGTCCGAGAACTCGTCGTTGACGAAGGGGCCGAGGACGCCGCGCGGCAGGTTGATCGCCTCGTCACCCAGCTTCTTGCGCACCTGGTAGAACTGGTCCTCGACCGTCTTGGCCGAAGCGTCGTCCTTCAGGTAGACCTTCATGGTCACCAGTCCGGGCCGCGCGCTGGTTTCCACGCGGTCGTAGGCCTCCAGTTCCTGCAGGCGCTTTTCCAGGCGGTCGGCGACCTGCTCCTGCATTTCGCTGGCGGTCGCGCCCGGCCAGCTGACGGCCACGGTCAGCACCTTGACCACGAAGCTGGGATCCTCCGCCCGCCCGAGACGGAAGAAGGCGAACAGCCCGGCAGCGCTGATGGCGATGATCAGGAACAGCGTGATGGCGCGCTCACGCACGCCAAAGGCGGACAGGTTGAAGCCGCTCATGATCCGCTCCCGGTCTTGCTCTCGGCCAGCAGGCGAACCTTCTGGCCGGCCTTCAGCAGATGGCCGCCGACCGCCACCGCGCGCTCGCCTGCGGCCAGCCCCTGCGACAGGCTGGCCTGCTCTTCTCCCAATTGCGCCACCGTCACCGGACGCAGGCTGACGGTGGAGCTCTTGTTGTCGATCACCCAGACGGCGGGACCGTTGCCCTGGTCGGTCAGGGCGCTGACCGGCACGCTGATCGCGGCCGAACTGGCCGTGGCGATGCGTATCGTCACCGTGGCGCCCAGCGGCGCCTGGGCTGCGCTGCCGCTCAGCGTGTAGCGCGCCAGGTAGGTGCGGGTCTGCGGATCGGCGACGGCGGCCAGCTCGCGCAAGGTGGCCGGCGCCGAGCTGCCCGGTTCGCTGTACAGCGAGGCACTGGCAGGACGCCTGGCCAGCGCCAGCTCCTGCTCGGGCAGGAAGACCTGCGCCTCGCGCACGCCCTGGCGCGCCAGCTTGACCACGCTCTGGCCGGCCGGCACCACCTGCCCCACATCGGCCGGCACTTCCAGCACCACGCCATCCATGTCGGCCAGCAGCACGGCGTAGTCGCGCTGGTGCTCGGTCTCGCGCGCCCTTGCCGATTCAGCGCGGGTCTGGGCGATGGCGGCGTCGGCGGCGGCCTTGGCTTGCTCGTAGGCCTGGGCCGAGGTGGCGCCGTGGGCCAGCAGGTTGCGCAGGCGCGCCTCCTCCGCCACCGCCTGCACCTGGCGCGCCTGCGCCGCGTCGACCGACGAACGGGCGGCGGCCAGCGCCAGGTCGTAATCGACCGCGTCGATGCGCATCAGCGGCTGGCCCTTGCGGACAATCTGGCCGGGATCCACCAGGCGCTCGACGATTTTGCCGGCCACGCGGAAACCGAGGTTGCTTTCGGTCCGCGCATGCACGACACCGGTGAAACTGGCCACGCCGGACGCGGCCGGCTGGGCGGTGAACCAGGCGACCCGCGCCACCGTGTCCTGCGGCGGCGCCGGCTGGCTGCACGCGGCCAGGCCGAGCAGCAGCGCGGCGCCGATGACGGTGCGCCGGGGGAAAGTGGGGAATGTCGTGTTCATAAGGCCCTCGTAATTTAGAGTTCAAGCAAACGCTAAAAATAGATTACAGACATAATCTATAAAACTCAAGCCATTTTTGCGACGGACTCCGCCAAGCTTCAACGGTGTTGCCATAAAAATATGTTTCCCGTTTATCATGGTGGCCTTCGCGGCTTCGCCGCAGCATTGTGAAAGCACATATGAAACGAAAAGTCCTCACGCTGGCCCTGCTGGGCATGGGAATCGGCCTGGCCGGGACCGCCCACGCCGACCTGGCGGGCGGCCTGGCCGCCTATGAGGACGGCCGCTGCGACGAGGCGGTCAGCGCGCTCACGCCGGTCGCCGAGGCCGGCGACGCGGCGGCCCAGACCGCGCTGGGCGACCTCTACATGAACAAGGACCGGCGCTGCCAGGACTGGACGCGCAATGCCCGCAAAGCGGAACCCTGGTACCTGCTGGCGGCCCGCTCAGGCAACACGGAGGCGCAGCGCCAGTTGATCGCCATCTACGACGTCGAATTCGCGGAGACGGACCGGGGGCAGTCCACCAGGTGGATCGCCAGCCTGGCGGCGCTGGGCGGCGCCAACGATTTGTACGAGCTGGCCACGCGCCGTCAGCGCGCCGAAGGCGTGGCCTACGACCGCGTGCTGGCCCATGCCTTCTTCCTGATGGCCAGCCGTCGCCCGGACAAGGCCGAGGGCGTCGATCTCGCTGCGATCCTGCAGCGCGGCGCGGCGGAAATGTCGCCGGAACAGCTGGCCGAGGCCGAAAGCATCGCGACCGCCTGGAAGGTCGGCGCGCCGCTGCCAAGCACCTCCGTCACGGGCCGGCGCGATCCGCGCGACTGGTACAAGGCCAGCGCAGAAAAGGGCGACATCGAGGCCGCCTACAAACTGGGCACGCTGTACTGGAAATCCGATTATGGCTTGTCGGTGGACCCCAAGCTGGCCGAGTTCTGGCTGCGCAAGGCCGCGCAAGGCGGCAGCGCGGATGCGCAGCAGGATCTCAGTAATTTTTACGCCATGGGGTACGGCGTGCCGAAGGATTATGTGCTGGGCTACACCCTGCACCGCCTGGCCGTCCAGGGTGGCGGCAAGGAAGCGCTGCGGCACGAGGACGCCTGGGACGACACTCTGACCGAACAACAACTCGGCGAAGCGGACGCACTGATCGCCCAGTGGAAGAAAGGTGACGCCCTGCCCCGGGCATCCCGCTACGGCATGCAGCGCAAGGTGAACTATGTCGAGCATGCGCGCGGGGAGCTGGCGCCGACGCCCGAGGTGCTGGCCCTGTTCAAGTCGGCCAGCGAGGGCGACGAAGCGGAATTCACCCGTTTGCTGGCCAAGGTGGACCACCTCAACGATTACCTGGTCGAAGGCGACAAGCTGCTGCATGCCTTGCTGCTGCCGGCGGCCAGCCTGCGCGCGGAAGCCGACGCATGGCGCCGGGAGGAAAAAGATGCCCGCGACACCGCCCACTGGCAAGCGATGCAGGCCCGCCACGCGGCGCTGCTGCCGGCCAAGACCCGCATGCTGGCGCTGGCGTTGGCGCGCGGCGCCAGCATCGACGAGGGCACCGGCCGCGACAACGCCGCGCCGCTGCACCTGGCCGCGATGTTCGGCACGCCCGAGATGGTGCGGATGCTGCTCAAGCAAGGCGCCGATCCGCGCCAGTTCGGCGGCCAGAACAGCATGCTGGCGCCGCTGGAGTTCGCACTGGAGCAAAAAGAGCACGGGCGCGGTGTACCGGAGCTGATCACCCCGCAACAGCGCACCGGGAATATCCTGGCGCTGCTGCAGGCCGGCGCGCTGCGGCCTTACATCCGCTACGACATCGAAAACAAGCGCAAGAAGAACGAGGAAGACAAGATCTCGCGTCCCTTTGCCGACTACTTGATGTGGCCAGCCGTGCTGTCGCAGACGCGCGGCACCGAGGTGCTGGACGCCCTGCTGAAAACCGGCACCAGTCCGGCCGACAGCGAAGAAGGCAAAACCCTCTTTGATTTCGCGGCCGAAGCGGGCAATGCCGACGCCATCGCCTGGCTCAAGCAGCGCCTGCCGCGCTACGACAAGGATAAGCGCGACCTCTGGCTCGATGCCGCCATGCTGGCCATGCACAGCAACGCGCCGGAACGCGACCAGGTGCTGCAGCAATTGCTGGTCAAGGATATGCACTGGCAGGAGCAAGGTCCGCAACAAGAGGGCTCGACTCATGATTACCGCACTCTCTACGCCGGCAGCGCGGGCGTGGGATTCGGTACGCTGCTGAACCACGCCACCCGCGCGCGCCGCTTCGAATGGATACCGAAACTGGCCGCACTGGGCGCGCCCGTCAGCGCCGGCGGCAGCGAGGAGGATCTGGCCAACGCCGCGCGCGACAACGACGCCGGCAGCGTGAAAGCCTTGCTGGCACAAGGCGTGGATCCCCTCGCCGGCGCCGATCCTGCGCTGTCGATGGCGCTGGCGGCGCCCGGCGACGACGACGCCGTGCTGGACCTGCTGCTCGATCATATCGTGCGGGTGCAAAAGAAATCGCTGTCGAAGCTGCGCAACCCGCCACTGGAGCAAGTGCTGACGGGAGCAAACCCGATCAGCGTGGCGCGCGTGCGCAAGCTGATCAACGCCGGAGCCCCGGTGCAGGACTTGAGCGAAAACGCCATCGATGCAGCTTTCGCCGCGCCGGACCCCGACGTGGCGACGCTGCTGATCCAGCGGGGCTTGCTGCGCAATCGCGCGCCGGCCGCCAAGCCGGGCGCGCCGCGTTTCCTGTTTGTCGCCATCCGCTCGGACCGCACGGACCTGCTGCCTTCGATCCTGGCGCAGGGAGAAAATCCGAATCGACGCAACAAGCTGAACAACGGCGGGCTGCAGCCCAGCCCAGTGGACTATGCGATTTCGCAGGGGAATATGGAGGCGCTGGACATGCTGCTGGCCCACGGCGGCGTGATCGACACCACCACCTTTACGCCATGGGGCACGGCGCTGGACCGGGCCGTCGCGTCGCTCGACGCCGACATGCTGCGCAAGGTGAGCAAGAACTTCAGCCTGCCGCTGAAGCGGGCCTGCCTCTATTCGAATATCCATCTGGCCAAGGTCGTGCTGGAGTCGCCGGCCAGCTATTGGGCCCTGCTGCGCGAACACGGCTTTGGCACCGGCAGCGACTGCGGCAACATGCAGGAAACCCTGGCGCTGCACCTGTCCCGCTACGCCGATCCGCTGCTGGAAGGCTGGCTGGGCCAGAACCTGGTGGAACGCCTGCCGCAGCTGGGATCGCGCCGCGAAACCTTCAGCGCCGACACCTGGGCATCGATCGCCGACAGCAAGAACCCACCGCTGGCGGCTCTGCTGGAGAAGGCCGGCTGGGTCGCGCCGGCCAGCCCGGCCGTGGTTGAGGCTGAGGCGAAGCCGGTCCCGCAGCAGGCCAGCGCCGACGACCTGGCACTGCAAGCCACGCTGCCCGGCCACTACTATCTGCGCGGCGTGACGGAAGTGGGTGCCGAGATCCTGCTGCGGCCGAACGGCAAATTCGAGTACTCGATGGCCTACGGCGCGGTGGACGAATACGCCCATGGCAGCTGGAAAGTCCTGGGCCAGCAAGTGGTGTTCCGTTCCGAGAGCGCCACGGCGCGGGCAGCGTCGATGCGGCCGTCCACCGGGGCGCCGCCCATCACCGTGATCGCCGGCCGGGTGCGGGTCGAGATGCGCTACCACGGCAAGATCATCCCCGGCCTCAAGATCGCGCTGCTGGGCGATGCGCCGCTCAAAGCGGAAGGCCGCACCGGCGCGCAGGGCTGGTACACCACCTTCGATGCGCCGGTGCGCCAGATCGCAATCAGCCACCCGGAAGTGAACGACAACAAATGGATGGTGTACACCGTGCCGGCGGCGGATGCGCGGCGCGGCACCTACCAGCTGGACTTCGAGCCGCCGGCGCCGCCGCAGGCGCGCTTCGACCACACGCTCGCGGTGCGGGATGGCAGCCTGCTGATGCAGCGCGGCGAAAGCGAACTGGTGTTCGAGAAACACTGATCAGTCAGCGCGTGCAATCGGGGTATTTGTGGTGTTTTGATTTGGATCAATCAAATTCGACGACCACCTCCGTAGTATGGATCGGCACCCATTGGCTGCCGACCTACTCTGGAGAACCACATGAAAAGCAAAACTATCGCGTTGGCGCTCGCGCTGATCATGAGCCCGATGCTGGCTGCGGCACAAGACCAGCCGAAGCACGATGCGCACCATCCCGCCGCCTCCGCGCCTGCGACGAAGATGGATGCGCAAATGAAGCACATGCAGGAAATGCATGAAAAGATGATGAACGCCAAAACCCCGGAAGACCGCAAGGCCTTGATGGGCGAGCACATGAAGACGATGAAAGACGCGATGTCGATGATGAACGGCCCGTCCGGCACCATGGGCTGCGGCAAGCCAGGCGCCCCCGACGCGACCCAGCAACAGATGGGCATGATGAAGATGATGATGCAGATGATGATGGACCGGATGGAGGCCACGCCGGATACGGCTAAGTAAGCCGACCGCCTCACAGCAAGGTTACGTCGTTGGGCAATTCGTCCGGATTGCCCTCCTTCGCTGGCAGGCAGGCGACCAATTCGCAGGAGACGGCGGCGATGCCGCCGAGCGCTCCCGCCTCGAACCGGCCGGCCGCGAAATCGGCCTGCATGGTCTGCGCGATCGCATCCCATGTGGCGCCGCCGACGCGCGCGTGGATGCCCCGGTCCGCAAGGATTTCAATGGCGTGGTCGGCCAGCAGAACGTAGATGAGCACGCCGCTGTTGTGCTCCGTGTCCCATACCCGTAGTTCGGAAAAGAGTTCGACCGCGCGTTCACGCGGCGTGACATCGTGCCACAGCTGGGCCGGATGCAATGCCGCCTCGATGGCAAACCGGATTTCTCCCAGATGAGCAGTCTCGGACTCGGCGATGGCAGCCTTGATCGCAGCCAGGCCCCGGGCCGTGAAATAGCGCCTGGCCGTGCGCTGGCTGGTCAGCAGGTGTCTTGCCGTGCGTGCGAAGTCCATCGTTACCACCTTCCTGACGCGCCACCGCCGCCAAATCCACCACCGCCCCCGCCCCAGCCACCACCTCCCCCGCCACCACCCCAGCCGCCACGGCCGTGGCCGCTGCCGAGGTACATGCCGGCCAGGCGCGAACCGCCGGCCAGCGTGAACACGAAGCCGAGCATGCCGGCGATCAATCCAATCACCGCCGCGCCCGCGAGCAGCCAGGCGGCAAGGCCGATGATGCCACCGGCGGCCACGGCGCCGGGTACACGGCCAAGCACCGCCCGCAGGATCCCGCCAAGCACCAGCGCGGCGATCAGGGCGACCGGCAGCCATTGCCGCAACCCCGGGAGCTCATCGGGCCGGCGCTCCCACTCAGCGGCCGGCAACGCCTCGCCGTCGACCACTTTGATGATGCTGGCGGTACCGGCGGCTATCCCGCCATAAAAATCGTTTTGCCGGAAGCGCGGCACGATAACCTCGTCAATGATGCGTTTGGCCGTTGCATCGTTGAGCGCCCCCTCCAGCCCATACCCGACCTCGATGCGCAAGGCGCGATCGTCTTTGGCCACCACCAGGATGGCGCCGTCGTCTATCTTCTTGCGTCCGATCTTCCATTGTTCGGCCACCCGTATCGCGTATGCCTCGATCGACTCGGGCTTGGTCGTTGGAACGATCAGCACGGCCACCTGGCTCCCCTTGCGCTGCTCGAACGCGCGCAGATCGGCCTCCAGGCCACTGCGCTGGTCGGCGCTCAGGGTGGCCGTGAGGTCCGTGACCGGCGAGTTTAACGGCGGCACCTTCACCAGCGCATCCTGGGCGAATGCCAGACTGCCCAGCACGCACAGGGCCGCGACAACCATCCAAGGGAGCCGGGGGAAGCTCATCTCACTTGGCCGGCGCCGGCTTCGCTGGCGCGTCGAAGGAGACGGCGGGCGCCGTGCTGACCGCTTTCTCGTTCTCCACCGTAAAGTTGGGCTTGAGCTCAAAGCCGAACATCCTGGCCGTCAGGTTGCTGGGAAAGGAACGCACCGTCACGTTGTAGTTCTGCACCGACTCGATGTAGCGCTTGCGTGCCACCGTGATGCGGTTCTCGGTACCCTCGAGCTGCGCCTGCAGATCGCGGAAACCGGCGTCGGCCTTGAGCTGCGGATAGTTTTCACTCACCGCCAGCAGGCGCGACAGCGCGCCCGACAACGCGCCCTGGGCCTGCTGGAACTTGGCGAACGCGGCGGGATCGGCCAGCACGGCGGGCGTCACCTGGATCGAGCTTGCTTGCGCCCGGGCCTGGGTGACTTCGGTCAGCACGCTCTGTTCGTGGGCGGCATAGCCCTTGACCGTATTGACCAGGTTGGGCACCAGGTCGGCGCGCCGCTGGTACTGGTTCACCACTTCGGACCAGCTGGCCTTGACCTGTTCATCGCTTGCCTGCAGGGTGTTGTAGCCGCAGCCGCTGAGCGAGAGCGTCAGCGTTGCCAGCAGAAGAATGAGAAGTTTTCGCACATTAGCTCCAGAGGATGATGTTGACAAGTCACCGCAGGCGCAAGGCGTTGCCGATGACGGACGCCGAACTCAGGCTCATCGCCGGCGCCGCCACCATCGGCTGCCGCAGCAGCTTCCCGGATGATCCCGGCGTATCTCCGGATGCATCGGGCAGGTGTAGAGCGAAATCATGGCTCTCGGCTCTTGAGTTTTATTGAGGCAGGGTCACTGTAGTCCAACGCCTCCCCCAAGAACCTTGATCTGCATCAAAGCCGCGCCAGATGACGTCCATCCTGGCCGCCGGCGGCGCGGCGTTCTGCTGCGTGGCCACGTCCATGCGAATGATCGCCTTGTTGACCTCCTCGATGCCCGCGCCCTGCTCGATCTAGTGCGCAGGCGCAAGCACGGCCTGCCGCATATCGTGGCGCCGGTACAGCATCCAGGTCGCGAACAGGCTGCACCCCGCCGCCGCCGTCATCCACAGTCCCGGCGCGCCCCTGTCGCCGCTGGCTTCGATCAGCGCGGTGGCGATGGCCGGGGTGAAGCCGCCGAACAGCGCCGTGGCCAGGCTGTAGGCCAGCGAGAAGCCCGCCGTGCGCACCTCCACCGGCATCACTTCGGTCAGCGCCACCACCATCGCGCCGTTGTAGCTGGCGTACAGGAAGGACAGCCACAACTCCACCGCCAGCATCCGGCCGAAGCTCGGGTCGGCCACCAGCCAGCGCATGGCCGGATAGGCGGTGACGATGGTCAGCAAGGCAAAGGTCAGCAGCAGCGGGCGGCGGCCCACGCGGTCGGACAGGGAGCCCATCAGCGGCAGCCAGATGAAGTTGGACAGGCCCACGCACAGCGTCACGATCAGGCTGTCGCCGGTGCTCAGCTTGAGCACGGTCTTGCCGAAGGTCGGCGTGTAGACGGTGATCAGGTAGAACGAGACCGTGGTCAGCGCCACCAGCATCATGCCGGACACCACCAGGCCCCAGTTGTCCAGCATCGAGCGCAGGATGGCGCGCAAGGTCGGACGATGGGTGCGGCGCTGGAACTCCTCGGTCTCCTGCAGCGAACGGCGGATCGCGAACAGCACCGGCACGATCATGCAGCCGATGAAGAACGGAATGCGCCAGCCCCAGGCGCCCATCTGCGCCGGCGTGAAGCACAGGTTCAGGCCGTAGCCCAGCGCCGCCGCCGCGATGATCGCGACCTGCTGGCTGGCCGACTGCCAGCTGACATAGAAGCCCTTGCGGCCCGGCGTGGCCATCTCCGCCAGATACACCGACACGCCGCCAAGCTCGGCGCCGGCGGAAAAGCCCTGCAGCAAGCGGCCGATCAGCACCAGCGCCGGCGCCAGCGCGCCGATGCTGGCGTAGCCGGGCACGCAGGCGATCAGCACCGTGCCCAGCGCCATCAGCGCCAGGGTGGCGATCAGGCCCTGGCGGCGGCCGACGCGGTCGACGTAGGCGCCCAGCACGATCGCGCCCAGCGGGCGCATCAGGAAGCCGGCGCCAAAGGTCATCAGCGTCATCATCAGTGACGCGACCTCGTTATCGGACGGGAAAAACGCCTTGGCGATGGCCGTCGCGTAAAACCCGAACAGGAAGAAATCGAACATTTCCATGAAATTGCCGCTGGTAACGCGCAGCACCATGCCGACGCGGGATTGCGTCCTGGTTGAAGTGGCAGTCATTGTGGTCTCGCTTGGCCGCGCATCGGCGGCATCAGGGGTGGAAAAACGTGGGGAACTCAGTTGTTCGGCAAGGGATCGAGGCCGCTGGCGGCCACCGCGTCACGCGCCTCCGGCCCGGCCAGGAAACGCAGCAGCTTGCGGGCGGCCTCGGGATGGCGCGCCTGCACCGGAATGCCGGCCGCGAAGCGGGTCACGCTTTGCAGCGGCTCCGGGATGCGGGCGACGAAGGTGGCGCCGCGCACCGGCAGGATCTCGCTGACCTGCTGGAAGCCCAGTTCGTACTTGCCCTCGGCCACCTGGATGGCGACCGGGGTCTTCTGCACCATGTGGGCCTTGGGTTTGACGGCCGCCTCGATATCGAGTTTCTTCAGCAGTTCGCGTTCGATGTAGGCCCCGCTGGCACTGTCGGAATAGGCGATCGACCCGGCGCCGAGCAAGGTCGCCTTGAACGCCTCGACGGTCGAGATATCGGGCAGCGCATGGCCGGCGCGCACCACCATGCCGATGCGGGAGTCGGCCAGCTCGGTGCGGCTGGCGGGATCGACCTTCCCCTGCGCGATCAACTGGTCGAGCGCGTAGCCCACCATGATGACGACATCGGCCGGTTCGCCGCGCGCCAGGCGATTGGGTATCGCCTCCGGCGACTTGCCCATCGACGGCCCCCAGGCGGTGGCCAGCGTGTCGCCGCTGGCGGCCTCGTAGCGCGGCTTGAGCGCCAGATAGGCCGCCGTGTAGCCGCCGGAATTCATTATGTCCAGTTGTTCGGCGGAGGCCGCCGGAATGGCGAACGCCAGCACGGCCGCGCACACGATAGAGGTCTGCATGAGTATCTCCTGTTTTACGATCAGATTTTTGTCTGGTCATTATCAGGAGGGTCATAGCGAAAGTAAAATGCATACTTTCTTCGTATTGATACCCTGAAAGCATCAATCAAGCGGTCAGCGCCGCCTTCAGTTCCTCATACAACTGCTGGGCCGCCGGCGAGAACACCCGGCCGGAACGGCGGATAATGCCCAGCGTGCGCTCGATGCCCGGCGCGGTCAGCGGCACGGCGCGCAGCATCGCGCCGGTGGCGCCGGCCGGCATCGACAGCTGGGGCACGACGGCGGCCCCCAGCCCCGCGCGCACCATCTCCAGCAGGGTCGACACGTGGCGCACCTCGATGAACGAGGCCGGCCGCTGTTCGGCCGGCGCCATCGCCTGGTCCAGCAGCAGGCGGTTGCCGCTGGACTTGGCCACGGTCATGTACGGATGCTTGCCGATATCGTCCCAGCTGACCGAACGGCGCCGCGCCAGCGGGTGGTCCGCCAGGCAGGCCAGCACGAAGCGTTCCTTGAGGATGGCTTCGAAATCGATCCCCGGCTCGCCCGCGCCGAGAAAGTTGACGCCGAAATCGGCCTCGCCGCGCGCGACGATGTTCAACACCTCGTGCGCGCCCTCGTCGGCCACCCGCACGCGCACGCGCGGCAGCGCCACATGAAAGCGCTGCAGGATGGGCGGCAGGAAGTGATGCGCCACCGATGGCACGCAGGCCACGGTCACCTGCCCCGAATGGGTCCGCGACAGGTCGCTGATCTGGTGCAGCGAGCGCTCGACGCCGTCGAGTATCTCCTGCGCCTGCACGAAGAACTCGCGGCCCATCAAGGTCAGCGACACGCGCCGGGTGCTGCGCTCGAACAGTTTGACGTTCAACGCTTCTTCCAGCTTGGCGATGCGGCGCGACAGCGCCGGCTGCGACAGGTGCAAGGCCGTCGCGGCGGCACGAAAGCCGCCCTGCTCCACCACCGCCACCATCGCCTGCAAATCGCTCAGGTCGAAACGCAACTGGTTCATGTATGTGCTCTCCCGTGTGGACGCCGGCCGGGCCACGCCTTGCCATGCGCGCGCCGTCAGCGCGGCGCCATTGTACTATCGGGGCGCATCACAACGGGCCCGCGAAGGCCCGCCGCAATCCCACTGCCGCCTCCCATCGCGCGCCGACCGCTTGCGCGAGCGCATCGCGCGACTGCACATGCACGCGGCGCGCGTCCAGCACCGCGCCCATGTCGACCGTCCCAGCTTCGTACAGCCGTGCCGTGTGTTGCACGGCAGTGCCGGCAGCAGCGTCCGCGCGCCGCCACTCTTGCAGCGCGCTGCCGGACGCCGACCATTGGCTCAGGCGCGACTCGACATCGACCAATGCGCCGAGCATGGCCTTCTCGTACTCTGCCATCGCCTCGGCCACGCGCGCGTCCTGCACGGCGATATTGGCTCGGATGCGGCCGCCGTCGAGGATCGGCATGCTGAGCGACACGCCATAACCGACCGCCAGTTGCGGCGCCACCGCGGCCCCCTGCTCCGCCAGGCGTTCCCGCGAGGCGGACCAGCCGATCTGCAGGCTGGGATAGACATCGCGGCGCGCCACGCCGGCCCGCGCCAATGCCGCATCCAAAGCGCGGGCCTGGCGCTGCACATCGGGCCGCCGTTCCAGCAACTCACCGGGCAGCAGCGTCGCCGGCGCTCCCGGCACCTCCGCTGGCAAGACAGCCGCACCGAGGGCCGGCGCCTGGCTGCTTCCGAGCAGTAGCGACAGCTGGCGCAAGCGAACCTGATGCTGGCCATCGATCTGCGCCAGCGCGGCGCGTTCCTGTGCCAGTTCGCTATCCCAGCGCTGCATATCCAGCGAGGTCGCCATGCCGGCCCGGAATTTGCGCGACGACACTTCAACCTGGCGCTGGGCGACTTCGATCGCCTCGCGGCGCAGCGCCTGGCGATGCTCGATCGTGCGCAATTCGAAGTAGGCCGTCGCGACATCCGCCGCCAGCGCGATCCGTGCGGCTTGCCAGCCACGGCGCACACTCTCCGCATCCGCCCGGGCCGCGGAAACGCCCTGGGCGCCGCGGCCGAACAGGTCGACCTCCCAGCCAGCGCGCAGGCCCAGCGCGGTACGCTCCATCTTCGGGCTGCCTGCGCCATCGCGTCCACGCTGCGCCCCGGCGCTGGCGTCCAAACGGGGACGGCGCTCGGCCACTGCCCCATCGACCAGCGCGCGGGACTGTTCCAGCCGGGCGGCGGCAATTTTCAAATCCTGGTTGTTCACCAGCGCCGACACCACCAGCGCATCGAGCACCGGATCGCCAAACGCCTGCCACCAGGCGGCGGACACCGCGCCGTCGGCAGGCGGAACAGCACCTGCCCACTGTGCCGGGATCTCTACATCCGTCGCTTTCTGCGCGATCTTCGGCGCAATTTCAGGTGCCATGCCGGCACACCCGCACAACGCCGCCACAGCGGCAAGCAGAGGAAGGGAATTAAGAATCTTCATTGACACACCTTTTCAATTGACAGCAGTTTTTCAAAACTATACTATACGTAAAGTAAAGAATCAAATGAAAAGGAAAACCCCATGACCTCCACGGAAAAACGACCCGGCCGCACCAGCAAGCGCGACCAATTACTGGATGCCGCCGCCGCTGTTGTCGGCAAACACGGCGTCCAACAATTAACGATCGATGCCGTCGCCCTGGCCGCGAATGTCACCAAGGCTGGCCTGATCTATCACTTCAAGACCCGTGACGATCTGCTCGCCGCCCTCGTGGAGCGCATGGTCAACGAATACGACGTGCTGGCCCGCCCGCAAGAGCACCAGGCTGCGGACGGTCCGACCATCAAATCGGCGCTGAGCCAGATGTCCCGCGAGACATTCGAGATGCCCCCGGAGCAGCGCCGGCTGCTGACCAATTTGCTCGCCGCCGTATCGTCGCATCCGCAACTGATCGCGCCAGTACAAGGCCTTTACGCACGCAGCTATGGCTGGCTGGGCCAAAGCGGCGAACAGGCCGACCAGGCGCTGCTCCTGGCTGCGGCACTGGACGGCATCGCCTTGCTCGAATTGCTCAACCTGCACCAATTTACCCCTCAGCAGCGCGATGCGATGCGCGCCGCCCTGGACAGCGCTATCCGCGCCCTGCCATGAACCGAAACACCATCGCATTTATAAGGAAGATCCCCCATGCGTACCCGTTCCCTCTGCGCGCTCAGCGCCGCCCTGCTGATGGCGGCCTGCGCCAGGCACGCTCCCCCGGCTGCCACTCCCCCAAAACCGGTCAAAATTGAAGTTGCCGGCGATAGCGCCAGCCAACAAGCCGACAGCTTTGTCGGAACCCTGCGCGCCCGCCAGCGCACCGATCTGAGCTTCGAAACCGCCGGCCGTCTCACCCTGATCAAAGCCGATGTCGGCGATCAGGTGCGCGCGGGCCAGGTCCTGGCGCAACTCGATCCAGCCCCGGCGCGCTGGCGGCTCGACAAGGCGGTGGCCGAGCGCGACGCGGCCCACGCCACGCTGGCCGAGCGCCAGACCTGGCTGCACCAGCAACAGGCCCTGGCCCGCGACGGTGTCATTTCCCCGGCGGCGTTGCAAGCGGCGCAAGCGTCGCATCAACTGGCCGCAAGCCAGCAAGCCGCCGCCGAAGCGGCTCTCGCCACTGCGCGCCGTGACCTGGAACTGACCCGCATCACCGCGCCGTTCGACGGCCAGGTGGTGGCACGCTCGGCACAGCCCTTTGTCGATGTCGGCCAAGGCCAAACCATCTTGCAGCTGGAGTCGGGGAACGCGCTGGAACTGGTCGCCCAGCTTCCCGATGCGGCGATCGCCCACTTGAAGCCCGGGATGGCGGCGCAAGCCCGCAGCGGCAATGATCGTTTAGCCGTCAAGTTGGAACGCCTCTCCGGCCGCAGCGACAATGGTTCGCTGGTACAAGCCATCTTCCGTGTCGAGCAGGCGCCCGCAGGCATACGCAGCGGTGCCGCCGTGGCGCTGGAACTGCCACGCCAGGGCACGCCAACCCTGACGCTGCCCGCGAGCGCCATCATCGCCGCCAATGACGCCAAGGGCGCCAGCGTGTACCTCGTCAGGGACGGCAGCGTGCAGCGCCGCCCGGTCGGCACCGACGGCCGCCTTCTGCCCGAAGGGCGCGTCGCCATCACCAGTGGCGTCAGCATCGGCGACCAGGTGGTGGTCGCCGGCACCGCGTTCCTGAGCGAAGGCCAGGCGGTGGTCGCGCACCGGTCGCAGACCTTGCTGCAAGGAGCCCAACAGTGAAGCTCACCTCCTCCGCGCTGAATTCAAGCCGGCTGACTTTCTTTGTCGCGCTGCTGATCCTGGTCACCGGCGCCTTTGCCTTCCTCACCTTTCCCTCCCAGGAAGAGCCATCCGTGACCATGCGCGAAGGCGTGATCCTGGTGGCCAATCCCGGCCTGCCGGCCGAGCGCATGGAGCAACTGGTCGCGCGCCCGCTGGAGGAACGCCTGCGCCAGCTAAGCGAACTCAAGGCCGTCACCAGTACCGTGCGCGCCGGCAGCGTGCTGGTGCAAGTGAGCCTGCGCGAAGACGTGCGCGATCTCGTGCCGGTCTGGCAACGCATGCGCTCCAAGGTGGACGAGGCCGTTCCCTACTTCCCTTCCGGCACGCTGCCGCCGCAGGTGGACGATGACTTTGGCCGCGTCGCCATTGCCTCGATTGCCGTCACGGCGCCGGGGTTCTCGATGAGCGAAATGCGCGCGCCGCTCAAACAGCTGCGTGAAGGCTTGCTGCGCGTGCCAGGCGTGCAAGGCGTCAGCTTCCACGGCCTGCAGGAGGAACGCGTGTACATCGAATTCGACCGCGCCCGCATGGCGGCCCTGGGCCTATCGAGCGGCAGCGTCCTGCAGCAATTGCAGCAGCAAAACGTGGTGCAGTCCGGCGGCCAGGCCGTCATTGCCGGGATCAACAGCGCGGTCGTGGCATCGGGTGAAATCCGCTCGCTGCCCGCGCTCAAGGCATTCCTGCTCAGCGTGCCGGGCGCGGACAAGTCCGCCGCAACGGCCAGCGTGCGCCTGGGTGACATCGCCCAGGTTCAGCTGCGGAAGGCCGATCCCGTCGAAAGCGCCGCCATCTTGCGCGGCCAGGATGCGGTGGTGCTGGGCGTCGCGATGCGCCGCGGCCAGAACATCAAGGCCGTGGGCAAGGCGCTGCAGGAGCGCGTGGACGAACTGGAACACCAGCTGCCCGCCGGCTTTACGCTGGACTATGTGACCTTCCAGCCCGATGTGGTGGCCGCCGAAATGGGCCACATGAACCAGGTGATGCTGGAAACGGTCATCATCGTGATGATCGTGGTGGTGCTGTTCCTCGGCTGGCGCGCCGGCGTCGTGGTGGGCAGCATCGTGCCGCTCACCATCCTCGCCACCTTGCTGGTCATGCGTGCCATCGGCATCGAATTGCACATTGTCTCCATGGCCGCCATCATCATCGCCCTCGGCCTGCTGGTCGACAACGGCATCGTCATCGTGGAAGACGTCGAGCGCCGCCTGGCCGCGGGGGAAGACCGCCGCCACGCCTGCATCGAGGCGGGCCGCACGCTCGCCATTCCGCTGTTGGCCTCCTCGCTGGTGATCATCTTCGCGTTCTCACCCTTCTTCTTCGGTAACACCTCCACCAGCGAGTACCTGCGTCCGCTGGTCGTGGTGCTGACGCTGTGCCTGCTCGGTTCCTGGGTGTTGTGCCTGACCGTCACCCCACTGCTGTGCTACCACTTCCTGCAGGCAGGGCATGCCCATGACGAGGCGCCCAAGCAAAGCCGCTTCTACGCCGCCTACGCGCGCACCATCCGCCGCGTGCTCGACCATAAAGGCATTTTCCTTGCCGGGATGTGTGCCGTGTTGGCGATCGCCCTGACGGTGCTGGGCAGCCGCCCAGCCGGCTTCCTGCCGCCCTCGGACCGTCCCCAGTTCCAGGTCGAGCTTGAACTCCAGCCCGGAAGCGACTCGCGCCGCACCCAGGACGTGGTGCGCGACTTGAGCCGCTGGCTCGGCGACCGCAGCGCCAATCCCGAGGTCACCACCAGCATTGGTTATGTGGCCGAAGGCGGTCCGCGCGTGGTGCTGGTGCTGAACCCGCCACTGCCCGCCTCGAATATTGGCTACTTCACCGTCACCGTTGCCGATCCAAACAAGCTTGCCGAGGCCATGGCCCGTACCCAGGACTGGATGACCGCGCATCACCCGGACGTGCGCGTTGACGCCAAGCGCTTCTCGCGCACGTCCAACGACGCGGGCGCGGTGGCCTATCGCATTTCGGGCGGCGATGAAGCCGTGCTGCGCAAGATCGGCCAGCAGGTGCAAGACGCCCTGCGCCCCTTGCCCGGGCTGGTGCAGGTCAAGGACAACTGGGGTCCACGCCTGTCGCGCGTGGATATCGAGGTCGACCAGAACAAGGCCCGCCGCCTCGGCATCAGCAGCGAGGAAATTGCCAGTGCGCTGGCCACCCGCAACAGCGGCGCCGCGGTCTCCGTGCTGCGCGATGGCGACACGCTGGTGCCCCTGGTCGTACGCGGCAGCCAGGCCGAGCGCATCACGCCGGAAGACATGGCCCAGACCCTGGTCCAGCCAGCAAGCGGAGGCGCCGCCGTGCCCCTGTCGGCGGTGGCCAGTGTCAGCCTGGGCACGGAACCGTCGACGATCCGCCGCCGCAACCTGGAACGTACGCTGACCGTCAGCGCGCGCAACACGCAGGGCACGGCCCAGCAAGCGGTCGACCTGGCCGCGCCGGCCATCGCCCGTATCGCACTGCCGCCCGGCTACCGCATTGAGATCGGCGCCGAGCTGGAGGAAGCGGCCGAATCGAACTCCTCGCTCGGCAAATATCTGCCGGGGGCCGTCGTGGCGATGCTGATACTGTTCATCTGGCAGTTCGGCTCATTCCGCAAGCTGGCCCTGATTGTCGGAATCATCCCGTTCGCCATGATTGGTACCGGCCCCGCACTGGTGATTGCCGGAGAGCCGCTCGGCTTCATGGCCAACTTCGGCCTGCTGTCGCTGGCCGGGATTATCGTCAACAACGCGGTGCTGCTGCTCGAGCGCATCGAAGTGGAGCTGGCCGCTGGCCTGCCCATGCGTGAAGCCGTGGTGGCCGCCGCCGTTGCGCGGCTGCGGCCTATCATCATGACCAAACTGACTTGCATCGCAGGCCTGATCCCGCTGCTGCTGTTCGCGGGCACCCTGTGGACCGGCATGGCCGTCACCATCATGGGCGGCCTGCTGCTGGGGACGCTGATCACCCTGGGCCTGGTGCCGGTCCTCTACGAATTGCTGTTCAACGGCCGCATCGCCGGCTGGGCCGCCCGCCTCGTTGGTACGCCGCGCAAGCCGGAATACCCGCCCGCGGCCTGACACACGCCTCCCCCTTGGCAAGCACCGGGCTCCGGCCCGGCGCTTGCCTTTTTTTATCCCATGCACAAAAATGTCAACCCAGATTACCATCCGATCCGCTGTCGCCGACCTGTCGGGCTTGCGGCGGGTGCGCGAATTGCTCAAGCTGGCACTGCGCGCCATCGGCAACTGGAGCACCAGCAGCGCCTGGTTCCTGTTGCTCAACTCCCAACCACTGCTGCGCGAGCTTGCCCGTGTCAAGCCGCGGCTGATTTACAAGGTCTACCGCCCTTACCTGAGCCAGGCGCTGCCCCCAAGGCAGCGCCTGGCCGCCCTGCGCGACCATTACTGCTTTGTGTTTGCCAGCGGCCTGGGACCACTGACCTTGCGCGCCGCACGCGTGCCCGCGACCCTGGCCACCACCACGGGAAAATCCGGCGGCCGCTTCCAGCTCGCGCTGGCCGCCGTCGATCCGATGGAGCGCGAAGGCGAACTCGTACTGCAGCTACTGCACGAGAACATGGTCGTCAGCAGTTGTGCCTTCTCCTTCATCGCCGGAGACCGGGGCATGCTGCTGGCCATCGGCTGCGTGCAGGGACCGAAAGGGGCGAACGGACTGCATCTGGTCCGCGAAGCCACCCGCGAGCTGCACGGCTTGCGCCCCAAGAATTTGCTGGTACGCCTGCTTGGCCATCTGGCCCATCAGCACCATTGCGTGGGCCTGCGCATGGTGGGCAACCAAAACCGCGTCGTGAAAGCCGCCCTGCGACAAGGCAAGGTGCATGCCGATTATGACGAGCTGTGGCAGGAACTGCATGCCAGCCGCCGCGCCGATGGCGACTTCGACCTGGCGTGCCAGGAGATCGGCGCGCCCTGCCTCGATGCGATCCCGTCGAAAAAGCGGGCCGAAATGCGCCGGCGTCATGCCCTGCTGGACGGGTTTGCGAAGACATTCTGCCACGCTGTTGAATTGAGGTAAGATCATGCAAGGAGAACACTTGAGGAAGCGGCATGACAGACGCGACGGAAATCCTCCGGCACAACCGGGACAGCGAATACCTGCAACGAAAATTCCTCGCCTACCGTCCCCAGACTTGCCTGATCATTCTGCTCACCGCGGTCATGGGTGTCAGCGGATGGATGATCGATTTCAACATCGATCCGCAAACCGCGCCCGGCCTGATCTGGATGCGGCTATGTTACGTCTGGCTGCTCATCCCCGCCTGGTTCATCTGGCGCACCGACAGCCATCGGCGGGCGGCGCTGTATGCCTTGATCGCCCTGGTGCTGGCGCAACTGCACGATATCGCGATCCTGCGGCTGCTGAGTGGCGGGTTATCGACCGCCATCATGAGTTTTGTGTTCTATCCACTGGTGGTGGCCTTGCTCTTCCTGGGATTCTCACTGTTCGTCAACTGGACAGCGCTGGCGCTGGTCACGCTGAGCCCATTCCTGCTCGCGTCGACAGGCTGGCTGAACCCATTTCCTGACAAGCTGTACGGCCTGATCATCTGGCCCACGTCGATCTTCCTGGCCTGCAATTGCGTGGCGTTTGCCATGGGCTACCACCGGCGCTACCTGCTCGAGCGGGCGCTGGAAGATGCGTCCAACACGGATCCAATGACGGGCGTGGCCAACCGGCGGCATTTCCAGTACCTGCTCCAGCGTGAAACTTCGCGCCTGCTGCGGCTGTCCCAGCCGTGCGCGCTGCTGATGCTGGACATCGACCATTTCAAACGCATCAACGACAACCACGGACACCCGACCGGGGACCGGGCGATCAAGGCGCTGGCCGACGCCTGCACCCTCAACGCGCGCGACGTCGACGAGGTGGCGCGCCTGGGCGGCGAGGAATTCGCCATCATCATGCCCGGCACCACCACCGAGGGCGCGGCCCATCTGGCCGAGCGCATCCGTGCTTACGTCGAGGCGATGCACTTTGCCAGCGACGACGGTGAAGCGATCCGCTGGACCGTCAGCATCGGCATTGCCAGCCTTGACCACAGCGCGCAAGCCAGCGCGGAACTGCTGGGAGAGCAACTCATCGCCCGCGCGGACGCCGCCCTGTATGAAGCGAAACACGCAGGGCGCAATTGCGTGCGGCCGTGCTGACTGGCCGATGTTCCTTCAACCCGGAGGCCGTGGCGCCACGAACGCCAGCGCCTCTTCAAAACTTTGCAGCACCAGATCCACCTGTGCGGCCACCAGCGATTGCTCCACCTTGACGTCCTGGCGCGGGCGAACGGTTGCCAGGGGGACGTCCGGCAGCGCGGAGCGTAGTTCGGCCACCGCGGCGGTCCAGGCATCAAGGCTGCTCTCCACCGGATAGGACACGAACACCGTGGAAATCAGCTGGTCCGCGCCCGGGTCGTCGTCCTGCCCCGCGCCGGGATTGATTACATAGCTGCGCGCGTCCAGGCCCGCCTCGCGAAACACCAGCACCAGCAGTTCGCTCACGAACTCTTCACGCATGGCGGGCAGCGCCGTCGACAGGATGACTGACCGCGCGGGAACGTCCAGCGACCCTTGCCAGCGCCCCAGCCTTTCCTCGCGCCGGTGGCGCAGATGAGCGCCGATATTCTCATTCAACAGGGACACCCTGCGTCCACGGCCACTGCCCTTGGCCTGCCCGGCAGCCAGCGTATCGGCGACCATGGCGACGGTGGCGCGAAACTGATCCACCTGTCTGCTGAGCAGGCCCGAGCTGGCCAGCGCCATGCCGGGCAACAGCACCTTGTCGCAATAGCGCGCCAGCGTCGCCTTGCGCAGGAAGACGCGGGCGTCGTCAATGATGGCGTCGGCCTCGCCGCTCAGCACCCGGTGGTGGAAGCGCTGCGCCGCATCGGCATGCGGCGCCTCGGCAAACAGGATGCTCAAGGGCTCCAGGCTCTTGATATAGCGGCCGGCGACCACAATACACAGCGTCAACGGCGTCGACAGCAGCAGGCCCAGCGGCCCCCAGATCGCGCCCCAGAACAAGGCGGACACGATCACCGCCAAGGGCGACATGCCGACACTTTGCCCATAGACCCGCGGCTCGATCACATGGGCAACCAGCAATTCCAGCATCAGGAACAGCACCATGGCATAGACTGCCAGTGTCCATCCCGGATCCACCGCCGCCGCAAACAACGCAATGGACGCGCCCGCAATCAGCGCGCCGATGTAGGGGACGAAGCGCAGCGCCGCGCATAAACTGCCCCACAGCGCGGCGTGGGGAATCCCGATCAGCCAGAGCGCCAGGCCGATGACCACGCCAAACGTCAGGTTCAGCACCAGCTGGGTGAAGAAGAACCGCGACACGCCTTCCGCCGCATCCTCCAGCCCCTGGATCGTGCGGCTGACGTCGCGTTGCCCGACCAGGCGCAACAGCCGGTCGCGCAGGTTTTCCCGGTCCAGCAAGATGAAGATCAGCAGCACCAGCACCAGGAACGCTTCGCCCAAGGGCCCGGACACCACGCCGATCGCCTTGGCAATCGCGTCCCGGGTGCTGGTGCGTTCACGTATCTCGACGGGCAAGGGACGCGGCCCCGCTTCCGGCGCGGCCGCCGCAGGTGCGCTGTCCATCAGGGTCGGCGCCAGGCGTGCCAGCGGATGCTGCACCATCTTTTCCAGCCGCTTGGTCTTGGCGCGGATCTCGGCACTGTATTGCGGCAAGTCGGACGACAAGGCCATCACGTTGGCGCCGAGCACGGCCATGGCGCCGACAAAGGCCACGATCACCAGCCCCAGCGCGGCAAAGGTGGCATTCACGCGCGACAATCCCACCCGGCCCATGGCGCGTATCAACGGCGCCAACGCCAGACTGAGCACAAGTGCGGTCACGATGGGCTGCATGACACTCTGGGAAAAATACAGGATGCCGAGTACGCACGCCGCCGTCACGGCAAAGTTAACTTTCATAATCTCTCCGCTCAATAAAAAAACCCAGCAGCTTCCAGGCCGCTGGGTGAAGTCCATCCGGAGACTGGATGGCGGAGACCCATTAACTGAGAGTTTGCGGCCTGCTTTGGGTGCGCTCCAAGGCGCAGTATGCATGATACATAGCAACACCCAACAAAGACCAGGCCAGCAAGGCGAAGGTGTAGAAAATCACGTGGTCGTCGTCGCCCGGGATATGGTAAAAGTCGTAGATGCTCGCGATAGCCTGTGCAAACGCCATGGCCAGGATGACGCCCAGTGCCTGGACCTTCTCTCCCGCGCGCACCAGCCTGACGGCAAAGTACACCAGGAACAGCGAGAACGCCGACCACAGCGCCAAATAGAGATAGGGTTTGGGTTCCTTCATGAAGTCGCCGGCCCAGACGACCACGGTCACCACCAGGCCCAGCGCAAACAGCAGCACGTCGACGAAAGTGGAAGGCTTGAACCGGTGCGTCGCCGCCATCAAGCCGGCGATGCCAATGACCGGTATCCCGAAACTCCGGGAGAACGCATCGCAAAACAGCGATACGTTCATGTACATCGGTATTTCAGTCAAGGCATTCACCAGCAGGTTGGTCGCCGAGAACGTCACAACCAGCAACTCTCCCCCGAGCAGGATATTGCCCTTCTTGAGGAACTTGATGCCGTAGATGAGAGATGTCGCGATCAGCACGAGATCGGCAAAACAGTAGAGGTAATATTTCAATTCCATGGCAGGTTTTTTGGGCCGTTGCTAAAGTAGGTACATCCTACCAAATTTAGGACAACAAACCAAATATAGAAAATAAAAAAACGGCAGGAATGGCCTGCCGTTTCATTTCCACCACAAAACCGGATCAGGCATCGTCGGACGGGACGGCCTTTTCCGCGCGCAGTTCCAACGGCGTCGCGCCAAACCAGAGACGGCAGGCACGCGTCAACGCCGACTGCGCAGGGAAGCCCAGCATCAGGGATATCTGTCCGACCGCCATGCGGGTGCCACGCAAGTATTCCAGCGCGAGCTGCTTGCGCACTTCATCCTTGATTTCCCCGAAGCTGGTGCCCTCTTCCTCCAGCCTGCGCTGCAGGGTGCGCGGATGCAGCGCAAGCAAGGCGGCGATATTGGGCTTGTCGCAGTCCGATGTCCCGAGCGTGCGCCGCAACGCCAGCCGCACCCGCTCCGACGCGCTTTGCTCGGCAACCCCGAAGTTGCGGAAAATGTAGTCTTCCGCCATCAGGTGAAACGACGCGTTGGCGCCCTGCACATGGGCGTCAAAGGTCCTGCGCGAAATGAACAGCGTGGCCACGCCAGGCTCCTCCAACAGACGGGCGCCAAAGAAGCGCTCGTAAGCAGCGCGGCTGACGATGGGCGGATGCGACAGCGAGACCGCGCAAAGCTCATAGTCCGCCCCGGCGAAAAGGCGCAGGAAGTTGTGGGCATCCGCAAGACACAAGTCGCTGTTCTGGTGCGCGACAACCTGGCCCGGCAGACGAATTTCCACGGAAACGGCCACCGTATTGGCCAACGGCGACGAGCGCTCATCGACCGACACAACGATGCCCGGGCTCTGGACGAACAGATAGCGAATCACATCACGGAGTGCATCACGTACCGTCGGCGCGTTGCGAATGACCAGACTCAGCGGCCCCAGTACGTCGATACTTTGATGGGAAGACATGCGCAGCCCGAAGTCGCCCAGGCCGGTCAGTTCCGCGCTGGCCTCCAGCAGATGCGTGGCGGCCCGCAGCGAGATCAGGGCATCGTCCTGGCTCAGCGCCGCTTCGTCTATGTGACAGCGGCGCAGCAGTGGCGCGGGATCGTAACCAAGCTCGCGCATGAGCGCCTGATATCCATGCAATCCCCTTGCGCGTAAGTTTGGTTTCATGTCCTAAAATGTAAAAAAATAGTCTCGCCGTGTCAAGCAACTTTTCCCTCCGCTCGCTACAGTCGGCATTCCCAACCTATAAATAAAGTGGAGATAGTCCATGACACCCGAATTTGACGTATTGATCATTGGCGCAGGCCTGTCCGGCATCGGCATGGCCTGCCACCTGTCCAAGGAATGCCCCCGCAAGCGCGTAGCGATTCTTGAACGGCGGCAGGCCATCGGCGGCACTTGGGACCTGTTCCGCTACCCCGGCATCCGCTCGGACTCCGACATGGTCACCTTCGGCTATTCCTTCCGGCCCTGGGGTGAGCACAAGGTGCTGGCCGACGGCCCCTCGATTCGCCAGTACATCGAAGACACGGCGCGCGAACACGGCGTGGACCGCCTGATCCGATACGGCACGAAGATCGAAGGGGCGAGCTGGTCCACCGAGCAGCGTTGCTGGACGGTTGCCGCGCACGATGAAACCACCGGCGAAAAGCTCACCTTCACCTGCAAGCAGCTGGTCTCGTGTACCGGCTACTACAACCACGACCAGGGCTTCCGGCCCAAGTTTCCCGGTGAAGAACAATACAAGGGCCAGCTCGTCCATCCCCAGCAGTGGCCGGAGGAGCTCGACTATCGCGGCAAGCGCATTGTCGTCATCGGCAGCGGCGCCACCGCCGTCACGCTGATTCCCGCCATGGCCGGCCAGGCGGGCCATATCACGATGCTGCAACGCTCGCCTAGCTATGTGATGACGGTGCCCGGCTGGGACAAGCCTGCCGCCTTCCTCAGCTACTTCCTGCCGCGGAGCTGGGTCTACGGCCTCGCGCGCTGGCGCAACCTGCGCCTGCAGCAGCTGATTTACAAGGCGGCCCGGCGCTGGCCGCGCCAGGTCCGCTCCTGGCTGCTGAACCACGTGCAAAAGCAGGTCGGACCGCACGTCGACATGCAGCACTTCACTCCCAGGTACAACCCATGGGACGAGCGCCTGTGCGCCGTGCCGGATGGCGACCTGTTCCGTGTGATCCGCGAAGGCAAGGCCTCGGTGGTCACCGATCAGATCAAGACCTTCACGGAAAACGGCATCCTGCTGAAGTCCGGCAAACTCCTGGAAGCCGACATCATCATCACCGCCACCGGCCTGGAACTGCAATCGCTGGGCGGCATGGTCCTGACGGTGGACGGGCAAAAGGTCGAACCGAGCAAGCACCTCACCTACAAGGGCGTGCTGCTGCAGGACATTCCGAATTTCGCCTACCTGTTCGGCTACACCAACGCGCCCTGGACCTTGAAGGTCGAGATGTCGGCGGACTATCTGTGCCGCCTGTGGCGGCACATGGACGCCGTGGGCAGCGACATGATGACGCCGCGCGCCCCCGCTGATGAAAAGCTGGAGGAATCCGTCCTGGGCTCGATGCAATCGGGCTACGTCCAGCGCGGACAGCATCTGCTGCCACGCCAAGGCCGTTCGCTGCCGTGGCGTGTGGTGAACAACCTGAAGGCCGACCGCACCATGTTGCTGCACGATCCAGTCGCAGACGCCACGCTGGAACTGCGCGGCCCCGCCCCATCCGACGCTGTCCCCCTGCCGCGTCGTGCAGCATGAACCCGCACAGCATCGAATCCCCTTTCGACAGCGAGGGCGACCTGTGCGCCGGGACGCTGCTGCTCCCGGCGCAGGTGTCGCGCCCGCCCGTGGTGGTCATGGCCAACGGCTTCGGCGGAACCCGTGCCGCCGCCTTGCCCGACATCGCCCGGCATTTCGTGGCGGACGGCTACGCGGTCTACCTGTTCGACTACCGTAACTTCGGCGACAGCGGAGGACAACCGCGGCACTGGGTCAGCCCGCGCCGGCACCTGGCCGACTGGAAGGCGGCGGTCCGGCACGTCCGCCACCTGCCGGACGTGGATCACGACAAGATCGTTCTATGGGGTACCTCGTTTTCCGGCGGCCACGTGATTGAAACCGCCGCGCGCGACCCCGGCATCCGCACCGTGATCGCCCAGGTGCCCCACGTCAGCGGCGTGGCCAGCGTGCTGCAGGCGCCGCTGCACATCAGCTTTTGCCTGATGCTGGCTGCGCTGCGCGACCAGCTGGGCCGTGCCTTTGGCCGACCGCATTACAGCCGCATTGTCGGCCGTCCCGGTGAAGTGGCGGCCCTGTGCAGCGCGGAATGCTGGGACGGCTATGCACGCCTGATTCCTCCGGGAGACAGCTGGGAGAACAAGGTGCTGTCCCGCATTTTCCTGGAACTGCCTTTCTACAGCCCTGGCCGGTCGGCAAGGAAGGTGAAGGCGGCCACCCTGATCATTGCCGGCAAACGCGACTCGGTCACCCCGGCCGCCGCCGCCCGGCGCGCCGCCAGGCGCATCGCGAACTGCGAATTCCACCTGGTCGACGGCAATCACTTCGAGCTGCACCTTGCCAGCGAAGCCGTCTGCCGGCAAAGCATCGCGCTGCAACTGGCGTTCCTGAAAAGACAGCTCGCGCCCTAATCTGTCAGCAACCCCATCCACGAATGGGCGATGGCGCCTTGATGGTCCGCAGCGTGGCGCCGCTCGGCACGCGCTCCGGCCGCACTAAGCATCGACCGGAAGCGCGCCACCGCGCGGCGCACGGCGTCGGCGTTGTTGAAGAACCTGATCTCATGGTGCAGGACGACGATCAGGCCATAGATATCGTCGGCCAGTTGTGTCCGATTGGTACAGGCGGACAGCTGCCGCGCCGCCATGGCGTCACTCACGCAGGCAGCCAGCCGCGCGCGCCAGGCGAGCAAGGCCTTGATCCACTTTTGCCTGGCCGGTGCAGCCACCTGCCCCGGCTCGCCGGCGCCGCCGAACGGCGGGACTTCCAGCCAGTTGCCCGCGCCGATGTGCCCGCACCAGTTGGCAAAGATGACGCGCAAGCGCGGCAGGCCAGGCGGCACCGCCAGCGCCGCGCCAAATGTCTGCCGTTCAAATCGCAGGCAATAGGCCTCGACCACCTGCAGGTGCAGCGCGTCCACCGAACCGAAGTGCGCGTAGACGCCGCTCTTGCTCATGCCAAGCTGCTCCGCCAGCACGCTGAAACTGAGCCGTTCCATCCCGTTCTTGCAAGCCTCGCTTATCGCCTGCTGCATGATCGCGGCATGGGTGCGCTCATGCTTGTCAGGCTGCATCGGGACCTTCAATCCGGGCCACCGGCTGGTGCGCGGCCGAGGCCAGCGACATCCGCGCATCGAGCCGGAACACCGCCAGCGTCTCGGTCAACTGCGCGGTCAGGTCCGACAGCGCCCCGGCAGCGGCCGATGCCTCCTCGACCAGCCCCGAATTCTGCTGCGTCATCCCGTCAATGCTGCCGATGGCCCGGCCGATCTGCTCGATGCCGCTGGCCTGGCGCTGCCCGGCTGCGCTGATGTCGCCCATGATGGTCTCCACCTTGCGGATCGAGCCGACGATCTGCCGCATCGTGCCGCCGGCCTCGTCCACCAGGGCGCTGCCCGCCGCCACTTTGGCTGCCGAATCGCCAATCAGGACCTTGATCTCCTTCGCGGCGGCCGCGCTGCGCTGCGCCAGGTTGCGCACCTCGCTGGCCACCACCGCGAAGCCGCGCCCCTGCTCGCCGGCGCGCGCGGCTTCCACCGCCGCGTTCAACGCCAGGATATTGGTCTGAAAGGCTATGCCGTCAATGACGGAAATGATGTCGACGATCTTTGCCGCCGAGGCGTTGATGGCGCCCATCGTCACAATGACGCTGTCGACCAGCTCGCCACCGCGCGTTGCCACCAGCGTCGCATCGCCCGCCAACTGGCTGGCGTCGCCGACGTGCAGGATGTTCTGTTCCACCGTGTAGGTCAGCTCGCGCATCGAGCGGTTGGTGAAGTCCACATCCCCCGCCTGCGCCTGCGTGCGGCCAGCCAGCTCGGTACTGCCGCGCGCAATGTCGGCACTGGCCGCGGCAATCGTCTCGGCCGATCCCTTGATCCCGGCCACCAGCGTGGCCAGGCGTTCGCGCATGTCGCCCAGGGCGGCCAGGACGCTGTCGCCGCAGTCGGTGCGGATCTGCATCGACAGGTCGCCGCGGGCGACGGCTTGCGCAATCGCGCGGGCGTATTCCGGCTCGCCGCCCAGTTGCCGCCATATCAGCCTGACCACCACCCAGCAGGCCAGTGCCAGTCCTGCCGCGACCAGCAGCGCGGCCGCCAGCATCGTCCACAGCACCTGTCGCACACCGTCGCCGCTGCGTTCGATCCCCGACTGGAACTGGCGTTGCGCTTCCTCCCCCGTCCGGACCAGGTCCGCCTGCAACAGCCTTTGTGCATTCTGCATCGCCGCCATCGAGGCTTGCAGATCGCCCTGGTCCAGCTTGAGCATCAACCGGGTCGCCGCAAGCGCCGGCCGGTAGTAGCCCTCGAACTCACGGTCCAGCCGGCCGGCGGCGGGAGCCTGCCCATCCAGCGCGGCCAGCTTGGCGAGCCGGCCGCGGATCCTGGCCGCCTGCTCCGCGATCGCGGCAAGGCGGCCCTGCTCGCCTTCATTGACGGCATCGCGCAGGCCGTCGGTGATGCCTGCTATGTCCTGCCGGAGATCCTTGACCAGGTCCAGCAGCGGATAGTCCACCCGGGCCGTGCGGTCTATGGTCCGCAGGGCGCCGGTCGCGATCAGCGCGCTGCCGCCGACTCCGAGGCCAAGGACAAGAATGGAAATGACGGGCAGCGCCCAGATGGTACGTTTGATGCTCATGATGGTCTCGAAATACGGTGGTCTGGATCAGGGAAGTGTGCAAATCACCTTCACTGTGGCGTCGACGGCGCTCTTGTCGATGTAGCCGATCGCCTTCGGATTCGCCGCCACGGCCTTCTTCACCTCGGCGTTGCCGGCCGCTTCCTTGGGCGGAATGGCCTTGCCCGTGAAGACCAGTTTGGCCCACAGCGCCCGCGTCTGCGCCAGGTCCTTGTTGGCGACCTTCTGGTAGAACTCCGAGCGGATGGCGGCGCTCTCGGGCTGGTCGATCGGCGCGAACGCCTCGGCCTTGCCCAGGAAGTACTGGGCCACCTGCTCTTTCGTCAGCGATGCCTCCGCCGCGTTCAGGTTGACCACGACGGCCACCTCGGCCTGTGCCGAACCTGCGATGCCAGCCATGGCGGCCAGCACGGATGAACGCAAGAATTTGCGCATGACCGCCTCCTTAGAATACAAAATCAACGGCGATGGCGCCGACAGTGACCGGGCCGCGGAAAGCGGGTCCGGCCTGATTGAACAGGCCGCCGTCCCGCGGTTTCACACGGTCGAGCTGGAACTTGATATCGGCCGAACGGAACGCATCCCAGCGCAGGCCGACGCTGTCGGTGGTCTGGGTGATATCGCCCGTCATCCTGCTATGGCTAACGAACGGCAGCAGCTTGCCGAAGCGGTAGCCGCCCATGGCATACCAGGCCTTGGTGTCGGCACCCGGCGCCTGCGCCTTGGTGAATTCGGACTGGACGACGACGTTGCGCCAGTCCAGCGTCAAGCCCAGCGCCGTGAACGACACCTTGGCCTTCGGCAGCGCGTAGCCGCCCTGTTCCAGCGCCAGCGTGGCCTCGGCGCGGCCCAGGCGCACCGCGAACGGGCCCTGGTCGAGAATCAGGTTCAGCACCCGGGCATTGGTAAAGGTCAGGGTCTCGCCGGCCACCTTCGCGCTCGATCGGCCATAGGCGAACTGGGTGGTCAGACTGGACGCGCCCAGATCCTGGCGCCAGTCGATGTCGGCGCCATCCAGGCTGTCGTTGGGCACCTGCGCATACACTTCCTGCGAGGGCCGCAGCATGGTGTTGGCATAGCCGACGTTGCGGTAGTCGGACACGAGGAAGATGGCCAGCGGCACGCGGCCGGCCCGCACGCTCACGTTGTCCGACAGCCTGGCCTTGGCGAAGGCCAGCGTTGCGGTGGCATTGTAGGTATCGGTTTCCAGCTTGCGCACCAGGCCCTGCCCCGTCACGGACAACCAGCCATTGATGCCGGCATCGACTTGCAGGCCGACGTTGGAATCGACCCCGGTCCGGGGCTTGGTGCCCACGCCGCCAGCCTGCAACGGCCGCGAGAACAGCACGTCGCTGGTATTGGTCCGTGTCAGCGCGCCGGTGCCGAAGCCGCTGACCTTGACATCGGCAGCGCTCATGTCCCCGGCCCTTGCGGTCGACAGTACAAGCGGAAGCGTCAACAGTGTGGTGAGAGTTTTTGTTTTCATGATTTGGTTTGAGGTGATTGAAACATTGAATGGCGACGCGCAGTTCAGTGCGCCACCAGCCCCGCCAGCGACAGAAACACCGGCGGCTTGCCGCCCGCGGCGATCACGGCGGTGAGCGGCTCACGCTCCGGCCGCTGCGCCGGCGTGAACGTGGCGCCGCCGTCGCTGCTGCTCAGGACGGTCCCGGCCATCCCTGCGACCACGACGCTGCCGTCCGCCAACTGGGTGATGCCGGTCAGCGACTGGGTGGAGTCCGCCCGTACCGCCTGCCACGACAGGCCGTCATCGCGGCTGCGGTAGAGATGGCCGCGCATGCCGCACACCAGCAAGGTGCCGTCCGCCAGCGCCGTGCCGTACCACAGCGAACCCTTGCCGCCGACGGCGATCACGTTCCAGCTCGCGCCGCCATCGCCGGACCGGTACAGGGTGCCGGCCTCCCCCGCCACCAGCAGCGTTCCCTGCGGCGAGGCAAACACGTGGTACAGGTGGCGGTCGGCGTCGTCGCCGCTGCCGATGTGGCGTTCGGCCCAGCTGCGTCCACCGTCATGGGTTTCGATGGCCCAGCCATACAGGCCGACGGCAAAACCATGATCCGGCGTGACAAAGTGCAGCGACAGGATGGGCTGCTCGACGCCGGGCGTCGCGCGCAGCAGGCTCCAGGTCTCGCCGCCATCCTGCGTGCCCAGCACCACGCCGTCGTGGCCCGCCGCATAACCGTGCCGCGCGTCGATGAACTGGACGGTGGTCAGCATGCTGCGCACAGGAACCGCCCTGGCTTGGCGGAAGTTCGCGCCATCGTCGGACAGCAGGACGACGCCGTGATCGCCCACCGCGACGATGCGCCGGCCGGCCAGCGCCGCCGCCAGCAGCGGCGCCCCGGCCGCGTTGGCCACCCGCTGGGCCGGCAGCAGGGTTGGCCAACGCTGGGGTTCGGCTGCTGTCGCCCCGCAGGCGACCCGCAGTACGATCAGGATCAGAATGAGTTGTCGGAATAAAGTCATGGCGGCTCTTCTAGTGTTGTAAGGCGGCGGGCATGCGCACCGGCCCGGTGCGCGGGATCAGCCACTCCAGGACGGCGGCAAAGGCAGGCAGCAAGGTGATCGCCATCACCATATTCACCAGGAACATGAAGGTCAGCAGCGCACCCATGTCGGCCTGGAATTTCAGGCTGGAGAAGGTCCAGGTGGCGACGCCCACCGACAGCGTGATGGCGGTGAATACGGTGGCCAGGCCGGTTTCCGTCAGGGCCAGCTCCAGCGCCTCGGTAAATGGCAGGCCGTGCGACAGCTGCACCTGCAGGCGGTTGTAAATGTAGAACGCATAATCGACGCCTATCCCCACCGCCAGCACCATGACCGGCAAGGTCGCCACCGTCAGGCCGATTTCCAGTTCCTTCATGAACCAGTAACCGATCCAGGTCGCCACCGTCAGCGGCAGGCAGCAGGCGATCATGGCGCGCCAGTCGCGGTACACCAGGAACACCAGCAACAGGATGGCCGCGTACACGTACAGCATCATCGGCGTTTCCGACGCCTCCAGCACCTCGTTGGTGGCGGCCTGCACGCCCGCGTTGCCGCTGGCCAGGCGCAACTTCACACCGTCCAGATGGTTGGTATCGCGGAACACCTTCACCGCATCCACGACGCTCTTGATGGTCGTGGCCCGATGGTCCGGCAAGTACAGGTTGACGCCCTGCACCCGGCAATCGCCGGACGACAGGCCCGCGATCCGGTTGTTCACGCCGGCAAACTGGGAGCCCAGTCCGCGCGGGTCGCGCGTCAGCGTGGCCAGCTTGGGATTGCCCTCGTTCAGCCCCGCGTTGTACAGCTTGAGCTGTCCGGCCAGCGCATCGGCCGACACCACGCCCGGCACGCTGCGCATCAG
The DNA here is from genome assembly GCF_009857655.1 of Duganella vulcania. Taxonomy (NCBI): domain Bacteria; kingdom Pseudomonadati; phylum Pseudomonadota; class Betaproteobacteria; order Burkholderiales; family Oxalobacteraceae; genus Duganella; species Duganella vulcania. The sequence goes on along the minus strand of NZ_WWCX01000003.1, from coordinate 99,664 downwards.
CCAGGTGAATTCGTCGATGTACAGGAACTGGCCGGCGCGCGAACAGACCTCGCCCTGGTGCTCCGGCGTGGCTTCGAACACCACCGTCAGCCAGTCCAGGCCGACGTCGAAGCGGCCGACGATGGCGGCAGCGTCACGGTTATAGCGCGACTCGGCGCGCAGCTCCGGCGCCCCGGGCTGCAGGCTGCCGATATGGCGGCCCTGGCTCTGCCAGAACGCCAGGGCGAAAATGCCGGCGCCGAACAGCGTGACCATCAAGGCGTTGCGCGGCTTGGCGATGCGCGCCACGGCCCGCAGCCAGCCGTTGTGCTTTTCCCGGCGCGCCAGCGCATCGCGCGCGAAGGCCGGGGTGAAGTGGAAGAAGGAGGCGGCAATCGGCAGCATCATCAGGTTGGTGAGGATCTTGTAGCCCACGCCGATGGCCGCCGTGATGGCCAGCTCGCGTATCATCGGAATCGGGATCAGGATCAGGGTGATGAAACTGACCAGGGCCGTGATCAGCGCCAGCGATCCCGGGATCAGCAAGCCGGTAAAGCTGCGCCGCGCCGCGGTCGCCGGATCGGCGCCGTTGGCCACCTCACGGATGATGAAGTTGATTTGCTGGATGCCGTGCGATACGCCGATGGCAAACACCAGGAACGGCACCAGGATCGCCAGCGGATCCAGCCCGAAGCCCAGCAACCGCAGCGTGCCGAACTGCCACACCAGCGAAGTCAGCGAACAGGCCAGCGGCAGCAGGGTCAGGCGGATCGAACGGCAATACCAGTACACGGCCAGGCCGGTCAGCAGGAAGGCCACGGCAAAGAACCGGGTCACTTCATCAGATCGGTCGGCGATGTCGCCGATCTGCTTGGCGAAACCTATGATTTGGATTTCCACCTTGGCGTTTTCAAACGGGCGCCGGATCTTTTCCTCCAGCAGCCGGTTGAACTGGATGTAGTCCAGCTTCTTGCCGGTGCGCGGGTCGGTGTCGGACAGTTCGGCGGTGATCAGCGCACTGCTCTGGTCACGCGCCACCAGGGTGCCGATATGGCCGCCCGCCGTGGCGCGCTGGCGCATTTGCGCGATCACCTCCCTGTTCAGCTTTTCCGGCACGATATCGCCGCCCGCCACCGGCTCGGCGCGGAAGCCGTCCTCCGTGATCTCGGTAAAAAACACGTTGGGCGTCCACAGCGAAGTCACGCTGGTGCGCTCCACGCCGGGCAGATAGGTGACGGCGTCGGTCACCTTCAGCAACTGCGTCAGCGCGTCCTGGTTCCACACGTCGCCCTGGCGCGCATGGACCGCAATGGTCAAGCGGTTGGCGCCGAACAGCTGGTCGCGGTACTTTTCAAACGTCTCGATGTACTCGTGGCCTTGCGGCATCTGCTTTTCAAAGCCGGCCTCCAGGTGCAAGCTGCTGGCGAGCACGCCCATCAGGACGGTGAACGCCGCCAGCGTCAGGAGGAAGATCCGCCGGTATCCGAACAGGGCCGTTTCCAGGCGGGTAATGAGATGAGAGAGCATTAGAATGACGACGCCAGGCTGATGGACATGAAATTACGGTCGCGCTGCAGATTGCTTGCGCCGCCGCCCCAGTTCTGTGTGAAGTCGACGCGCAGCTTCAGCGCCGGCTTCACCTTGAAGTCGATGGTGGCGCCCACGACGGCGGCGCCAGCACCCTTGACAAAGCCCGGCAGCGCCGTGGCCGACACACCGGACAGGCCCTGCGAGACCGCGATATCCGGCGACAGCGATGCGCGCGTGCCGAACACATTCGGATAGGTCAGCGAACCGGCCACCACCACGCCCCACGACGCCCTGGTGGGCAGCGTGTAATCCGCCGTGGCGGCATATGGCACGCTGCCGTCGAGCTTGAGCTTGGGGTAATACGCCGCCGCCGTCTCCGCCGTGATGCTGCCCTCGCTGGCGCCCAGCGCGCGCAGCACGCCGCCCAGCGAGCCCGATGGCGACAGGATGTGGACGCCGGTCAGGTGCAGCTGATAGTGCTGGGTGTCGACCCAGCCGCGGCAATACGAGCCCACCGGCGCCGCCGAAAAATCCGCCAGGACATTGCAATAATGGGTATTGCGCGGATCGATGACGGCGGTCGGGTCGATCGCGACGCCGTCGCGCGGACGGAACGACAGCTCGGTGCCGATGGCCCATTCGCCCGCCTGGAAGTTGTACGACACGCCGAACAGATTGCGGTTGGTGCCATAGTCCAGCAAGCCCTCCAGGCCGAAGGGATTGCTCGCCGTGCCGCTCACCCGATAGCTGACGAACGGCACCTTGTCGTCGTAGCGGGTGAAGTACAGGCCCAGTTCGTCGCCCGAGTCGGGGAAGTGGTAGCGCAGCGCAATGCCGCCCTGGCCATTGTGCGGCGTGCGGTCGCCGGCGCGCGGGATGACGCTCCCCGTGCCCAGCATGGCGCCCGCCGGATTGGCGGCTGGATCGCCCAGCTCGTCTATGCCGAGGCGGCGGCCATACGGCAGGCCGGTGACCGGATTGGATCCCGTGATGACGGTGGCCGTATTGCCGATCGTCCCCGCCGGGAAAGGTCCCATGCCGTACGGCGCGACCCCGGCGTTGAGCACCGAGGTGGGCAGGTAAATGGCGCGGCCGCCCTTGCCGGCAAAGTTATTGGTCGAGAAGAAGGTGCCAGGCGCGTCGAAGACAAAGCTGTTCCACTTCCACTGGTAGAACGCCTCCATTCCCATGCCGTGGCCCAGCGAGGTGCTGAACGACACCATGGGCGCCGGGATGAACAGGTTCTTCAGTGGCGTGCCCGGCTGGTGCGCGGCGGGCAGGTAGATCGGGTTGATCGAATTCACGCCGCCTGAGATGAATAAATCCTCGCCCCAGCTCAGCACCTGGTTGCCGACGCGCAGCCGCGCCTGCTGCGCGCCGATGTCGAACTCCTTGGTCACATAAGCGTCCAGCCAGCGCGGATTGCTGGTCGCGAAGTCCTTGGCGTCGCGGTCGAGCGGGCCGTTCTTGGTGCGGTCGATGGCAAAGTCCCGGTTGACGACCCCGCGCAGGATACCGCTCCAGCCATCAGTGCCTTTCACGTACAGGTCGGCCGTGTATTGCAGGTTGGCCGATACCACTTGCCCGCGCTTGTAGTGCAGGTTCCCCAGGTCCTGGTTCAGGCGCAGGATGTCCAGGTTGGTCGCGTAGGCGGCCGGGTTGCCCGCCTGCAGCGGCGTGATCGCATCGCCCACGCAGCCGCCATTGTCGTTGCCGATGTTGCGGCAGTCCGGCTTCGAGGTACGCACCACCGCGCCGATAGACACGGTCGAATCCAGGTTCACCGTCCAGCCGTTCTCCAGCGGCCATTCCGCCGCTCCGGCCGCCGTCCAGGCGCCCAGTGTGGCCAGCACGGCCAGCCATGTCCGCTTCGGGACCAGGCGCCCATTCACTGCTGCTCGCGTTGTCATAGTCGTCTCCTCGTCAGCGCGTCGTGGCGCGGCGCAGGCCGTCCGGTTCGAAGGTGCCCGCCTTCAGGCGGCCCTCGCGGGCAGCCAGCCAGTCGGCTTCCTTGCCGCCGGCCTGTACGCGGTCGATCAGGGCGCGGCCCGCCACATGGTCGTAGCTGATGTTGGCCGACCATACGCAGGCGGGAACTTCCCATGCCATGTAGGGTCCCATCTCGGTGGTGCGCCAGACCTTGCCCTGCGCGTCATACATGTCCTCGACCAGGATGGTCCAGCTGTCCTCGTCGATGTAGAAGGTGCGCTTGGGGAACATGTGGCGCATGCCTTCCTTCAGCGTCGCCTCCACCACCCACATGCGGTGCAGTTCGTAGCGGGTCAGGTCGCGGCTGAGGAACTTCGGCTTGACCACATCGGCCACCTTGTTCGCCGGCGAATTCAGGCGGTAGGTGTTGTAGGGAACGTAGAGCTCCTTCTTGCCGGCCAGCTTCCAGTCGTAACGGTCCAGCGGGCCGTTGAACTGCAGGTACTGGTCGACGATCTGCAGGTTTTCCGTATTGAGGATCGGAGCGTCGAACTGGTAGGTCGGCGCGCGGCGCACGCGGCGCTGGCTGGCAAAGTACAGCCAGACGTCGTTCGGCTTGCCGAAGTTGTATTGCCCCAGCGTGGCATCGCCCGCGATGGACGGCGGGCTGGTGTACACATTGAGCAGCTGGTACTCAATGCCATGGGCGTCGGCGATGCCCTTGTTGGACGGCGACCACATCGGCGCCAGCTCCCATTCGTCCTGGGAAATCGCTTCGCCGATGCTGTCGCTGCCCTTGGGCGGAATGTAGGTGGCGAAGTGCTGCTGGAAGCCCTCCCCGCGCCAGCTCAGCTTGTGGTTCCAGATCGCTTCCGCGCCGCTGTGCGGAACCGGGAACGGTACCGCGGCGCCGATGGCTTCGGCCATGTCGTGGCCGTTGGGCGCCATCTTTGCGCTGACCGCATTCTTCCTGGTGCGCTCGTAGAAGAAGTCGGGGTAGCCGCAGGAGCGATGGGCCGGGTAAACATCCATCCGGTAGCCGGGGATGTTCTTGATCATCTCGACCTGGCCGGCCGCCAGCTTGTCCTTGTAACGGTCGACGTTGGAGGCGTCGATCGAGAATTGGCGCTTGTCGCCGGCATAGGGATCGGGACGCAGGGCACCCGGCTTCCATCCTGCCGGCACCGCCATGTCGCCGCCGGTCCACGCCGGGATCGTCCCCTCCTTGTTACCCGCACGTTCAGCCCCCACCGGCGTCAATTCCTTGCCGAGCCTGGCTGCCTCCTGCTCGCCGGCGGTTGCACTGAGCGCTGTGCTGACCAACAGCGCCGTCCCGAAAAATGTCATCTTGATGCCCACCTTCGTCTCCCTGTGATTGAGTGCCGGGTAACAAGCCGGCCCTTGCTGCGTCATTGTTAGGTCATAATACTAAATATAGGTCAATGAGACAAACAGTGAAATGGAAAAACAACGGGGCTGTGGTATTTCGGGGCGAAAAAAAAAGCGACAGGGTTTTCCTGTCGCTTGGTGGCGATGCCGGCTTGGCTGCTGTGCTTACGAATCCGCTGTCAACGGCGCCTTCAGCAGGCAATCGAGCGCCGCCATTAGTTTCGCGTCAAGGCCACGCGTGTAACCGCGCTTGCGGCGGCCGGCGCCGAGCTGATAGGTCAGGCCGTCGGTGATGGCAATCAGGATGGTGGCGCGGTGCAGACAGTCCGCCGCGCTGTAGTCGGGATACGCAGCGCGGATCAGCTGGGCCACTTCGCGCGTCAAGGTCTCGTACCAATCATCGAGCAGCCGCGAACACTCCTCATCGATCACGGCAAACGATACGAAGTGCCACCACAGCGCCGAGGATTCGGGATTCTTGATTTCCCGCACCGACTGTTCGGCAAGCGCGACGATTCTTTGCTGGGGCGGCAGATTGCTGTTCACGGCACTGCGCAACTCGCTCAGATAGCTTTCAATCACCGGTTCAACCACGGCACGCAGCACCGCCATCCTGGTCGGGAAATAGTACTGCAGGTTGCTGATGCTGATCCCGGCCCGGGCCGCAACCTCACGCAGCGAGAACTCCAGGCTGCCGCCTTCAAGCAGCACCGCCTTGGCGACTTCAACAATCGCGTTACGGGTGCGCAGGCCCTGGGCACGCAGGCCACCCTGCCCGGCCTCGCTGGCGGACTGGCTGACCGTGCCGCGCTTTTTGCGCACCGGCTTTTCGTCGGGCTCTTTTGTGTTTGTCATCGTCGTAAGGAATTAAGAAAACACACGATTGTTTGGTATGTATACCCAAAAGTCAATGTCGCCCTTACGCCGCCCTCGCCTTTCGGTTCACCCGACCGTCCAGCATGCCCACCAGGCCCAGGGCCGCCCTGGTCGCGCACCACTGCAGCGGTTCCGGCAGAATCGGCGCGACCTTGCGCTGCAGCGCCGCCAGGAAGGGGTGGTCGGCGCCGAGGATACGCCCGGCCAGCAGGTGTCCGACCAGCGACTGCGGCGCCAGTCCGTGGCCGGAACAGCCGGCGGTGTAGTAGACGTTCTGATGCGCGCCGGTCACGCCGACGATGGGCAGGGCATCGTTGGCAGCGCTGACATAGCCGCTCCAGCAGGCCCGCACGGCGATGTCTTTCAAGCCCGGCAGACGGTCATGCAGGGCGACCCTGAGCTCGCCATACGAGTCGTAGGCCGGCACGTTCGGCGTTTTCGAACCATAGGGGGACTGTAGCCGCTTGGTGGTCACCAGCAGCGAGTTGTGCGGCGTCAGCCGGAAGCTCTCCATGACCCAGTGCGCTGTCATGATGCCTTCGCGTCCCGGCCAGCCCAGGGACTTCAGCTGCGCGGCCGACAGCGGCTCGGTCTCGATCGCCGACACCCGCACCGGGACGATTTTATCGGCGAGGAGCCCGTTCTGAGGCGTATAGGCGTTGGTGGCGAACAGCATCGCCGGAGCGCTGACGCTGCCGCGTGGCGTTTCCACCCTGATCGTCGGGCCTTCGGTGTAGGACAGCATCGGGGTGTTTTCATACACCGTCACCCCGGCCCGGATCGCCGCGCGGCGCAATCCCATCACATACTTGCCGGGATGGAGCGTGCCGCCATGCGCGGTGTATTCACCAAACAGGAAGGCCGGTGGAATCCCGCGCGCGCCCATCGCGGCCTGGTCCAGGAAGGTGGACTTGAAGCCCAGTTCGGCACCGACCCGCATGCCCTTGCGCAACCGTCCCTCCTGGGCCGGATGGATGGCCGCGCGGATGATCCCCGACTGCCGGTAATCGCAATCGATGCGATACTCCTTGAGCTTGCCTTCGACAAAGGTGACCGCGTCCTCATAGAAGCGGACGATCTGGGCGCCCGTCTCGCGGCCCACCTTTTTATGGAACATCTCGTATTCAATCCCGATGGCGCCGGCCAGGTAGCCGGCGTTGCGGCCACTGGCGCCATAGCCCGCGAACTCGCGCTCCAGCACGACCACCCGGGCGCCCTTGCGGGCCAGCTCCAGTGCAGCGGAGAGTCCGGCATAGCCGGCGCCAATGATGACCACGTCCGCGCTGACGGCGCCTTGCAGCGGCGCCTGCAGGTCGTCCGGCTTTTCCACCCAGCCGCCCAGCGTACGGTACTTTTCCAGATCGGCCTTGGCTTTGGCTTCGTCGACCGAGAAGGCGTAGCTTTTGGCATGCATGGTTTCTCTCCTTATCCTTGGCGCGCAGCGGAATAATGGGCGAACCGGACCGGAGCGGACGCGCGCAGCAGGGAGATGCCAAACAGCAGCAGCCACAGCGGATGAATCACCAGCGTGGCCATCTGGACCGTTTCGCCAAGGTCGCGCCAGCCGCCAAGATTGAAAATGAACTCAATCGCGAACAGGCAAAGATCCAACGTGAGCAAGCGGCCGTAGCCCCACTTCTCCGCGCGCAGGAAGCGTGCCGTGGCGGTTCCCCACAGCAGCAGCACCGGCGCCTCGGCGTTCCACAATCCTTGCGCGCCGCTTTGCAAGGTGATCCACAAGGCCTCGGCCGTCGCTTTGGCCGAAGGCTCGTGGGCAGCCAGTTCCGCCACGGGCGTCAGTGTCAGGCTCAGCAAGCCCGCACCGGCTATCCCCAGCACCGCGTACACCACCAGCCCGGCCATGCCGATGTCGGCCACGGCGCCCAAACGCTGGCGCATGGGCTGCCACAGATAGCCGCCAACGGCCAGGAAGGGCACATACCAGCCCAGGATGTCGGCCCACATCGACAGGCGATAGAGGTTTTGCGACGCCGCCGGGTAAGCCACCATCATGGCCGGACGATCCAGGACGCCGGAATCAAAACCTGCGGCGGCCGCCACCAGGACTGCCATCAGCCAGGCCAGTACCGCGCCGATCACCGCCAGCCAGCCGACAAAACGGCGCGGGTCCGTTGCATTGCTTGTGTGTGTCATGTTCCTGCTCCTTCTGTTATCGGCTTGCGAGGAATTGCGCAAGGTCCTCGAGATCGGCCGGCGACAGCGCACTGACGACCGCCGGCATCATGCCCGCCGCGTCCCGGCGCTTGCCGGTCTTGAAATTGGTCAGCTGATCCACCAGGTAGTTGTAGCTCTGCCCGGCCAGGCGGGGAAACTCGCCCTTGCCCTCCAGCTGCTGGCCGTGGCACGACGCGCAATTGCTGGACCTGGCCAGCGCTTCGCCGCGCGCCACCCGCGCCGCGTCGGCATGGAAAGTGGTATTCGGCTGCGCCTTCATCCGGGAGAAGTTCGCCACCATCGCCTCGAACTCCTTGTCCGTCAGGCTCAGCGCAAATGGCGTCATGGTCGGATCGTTGCGTTCGCCGCTGGCAAAGGCTTTCAGTTGCTTGCGCAGATAGGCTTCCTGCTGCCCCGCCAGGCGCGGATACAGCTGCGTGCCTGCATTGCCTTTCGGGCCGTCGTGGCAGTACAGGCAGGAGTCGGTGGAGCGCGGCCATGGCCCGGCCAGTTGCGCGTTGTCACGCGCAACGCTGTCGATCTCATGACTCACCCGCAGCAGGCCGTACACATCCGGGCCGTAGTACACGCCCGCCGCCAGCAACACGCCGCCCAGCAGCACGAACGAGCGCTTCAGAAACTTGCCCATCATGCCCTCCCCGTGGCGACGGCCCGCAGCGCCTGCAGCGCGGCCTTATGACCGGAACGCACCGCGCCATCCATGTAGCCGGCCCAGATATCGGCCGTCTCGGTGCCGGACCAGATCAAGCGGCCCACCGGCGGATGCAAGGCTTCGCCATATTTGGTCAGGAAGCCCGGCGGCATCGGCGAGACGCAGCTGAGCGTCCACGGGTCGGCCTTGCGCCAGTCGTGTTCATGGTAGGACAGCGGATGCAGCGCTTCCTCGCCGAACGCCTGGGCGTAGGTGCGCGACAGCTCAGCCTCGGCCGCCTTCTTGTCGGACGGCAGCATGCTGATTTGCACGAAGGCGTTGATCACGCCAAACGACAGGTCTTCCGGCGAATTGTCGTAAGCCCATAACACCGCCCCGCCCGGCTGGAAGATCCAGCCGTTCAACCCTTTCTCGCGCCAGAACGGCCGCTTGTAGACGTGCGCCGTCTTGCGGCCCGGCGCGAAGGCCGGCCAGCGCCGCTGCATTTCGCGGCGCTGTTCCGGCAGCGGCGGATCGTAGGCGATCTGCTGGCACAGCGCGGGCGACAGCGCCATGATCACGTGGCGGGCGCGGATCACGCCCTGCGCCGTCTGTATCGCCACCGGCCCGTTCTGCCACTGCTCGATGCGCTGCACCGGGCTCGACAGGCGAATCTTGTCGCCCAGCGCCTCGGCCATCTTGATCGACAGGATTTGCGAGCCGCCCGAGAGGCGGGTCTGCTGCGCGCCGCCCTTGACGGCTTCCAGGCGGTCGTAATTGCACTCGGCCGAATTGACCATCGACAGCCAGTGCAGCAGCGACAGCCGCGCTGGCGAGGCGCCGCCGGTGATCGCCAGCCCGGTCGACCAGCCGAGCTGGTCCGCCGGTTCGATGTTCTTCCTGGCCAGCCAATCGCCTACCGACATGCCGTCGAACTCGGCGGCACGGGACGATTTCCACGGCGCGCCCGACGGCACGCTTCTGGCCAACAGTTCGAGTTCGTGCGCGATCTTGGGATCGGTGCCGAACCCTCCCTCGGTATCGACCGCTGCGCGCGCGCCCTTGGCCAGGATGGTGGACTTGCCCTGGTAGTAGGTCGGGAAAGTGCCGACACCGAGCTCGCGCGCCAGGTCGGCAACGGCGGTCTGGCCGGGACCGATCCATTGCCCGCCCGCTTCCGAGAAATAACCTTTGCCCAGGTCGTGGTTCAGCGTGCGGCCGCCGACGCGGTCGCGCGCCTCCAGCACCACGAAGGATTCGCAGCCGGCGCGGCGCAAGTCGCGCGCCGCCGTCAGGCCGGCCAGGCCGGCGCCGATGATGGCGACATCGAGCACGTCGCGCCCATCGCTGGCCGCCACGGCGGCGCTGGCGGCTTCGGGCAGGACCGCAGCGGTCGCCGCCGCCGTCACGGAGGCGGCCACGCCGAGAAAGCCGCGGCGGCTGATGCGCCCGCCCCCGCCTTGAGTTGTTACGTCATCGTCCATTACTTTTTCCTTATCGGCTAGCCATGAATTGCGCCAGATCGTCGATATCCCGGGTCGACAGCGCCGCCACCACCGCCGGCATGGCGCCGCTGGCGTCGCGCCGCGCTCCGCTCTTGAAGCGCGTCAGCTGGGTCTGCAAATAGTCGTAGCCCTGTCCGGCCAGGCGCGGATACGCTTCCTTGCCCTCCAGCTGCTGGCCGTGGCAAGCCGCGCAGTTGTTGGCCTTGGCCAGTGCCTCGCCGCGCTTCACCTGCGCCGGATCGGCACGGAAGCTCGCGTTGGGCAAGCGCTGCATCCTGGAGAAATGCGCAGCCAGCCCGTCGAGCTCACGCTCCGACATGCTCAGCGCCATCGGCGTCATGGTCGGATCGCTGCGCTCGCCGCTGACGAAGGCCTGCAACTGCTTCTTCAGATAGGCTTCCGGCTGCCCTGCCAGGCGCGGATAAGTCTGCGCCTGCGCGTTGCCATTGAAGCCGTGGCAGGACACGCAGGCTTCGCTGGCGCGCGGCCAGGGTCCGCCGAGGCGCGTGTTGTCGCTGGCGATTTTATCGATCTGCTTGCTCAGCTGAAGCAGGCCCAGCAATTCCGGGCCGTAGAAGATGGCGCCGGCCGCCGTGGCAGCCAGCAGCAGGCCACCCGTCAGGAGCAGGATGCGTTTGCCGACGCTGCGCGGTTGGGATGCCTTGGCCATCATGCCTTCCTCCCTGCCACCGCTTGCAGCGCCTGCAAGGCCGCCTTATGGCCGGAGCGGATGGCGCCGTCCATGGTGGTGATCCAGATTTCAGCGGTTTCCGTGCCCGCCCAGATCAGGCGGCCGATCGAAGGATGCAGCACATCGCCGTACTTGGTGAGAAAGCCGGGAGGGATCGGCGAGGTGCAGCTCAGCGACCATTGATCCGCCTTGCCCCAGTCGTGGTCGTGGTAGGCGATGGGATGCAGCGCCTCATCACCGAAAGCCCGGGCATAAATGCGCGACAGCTCGGCCTCTGCCGCCTTTTTATCGGACGGCAGCACACCGGGATTGATGAAGGCCGAGATCACGCCAAACGAGACGTCCTCCGGCGAGTTATCGAAAGCAAATTGAACCGGGCTATTCATTGGAATGACAGCGCCGTTGTAGCCTTTCTCACGCCAGAACGCCTTCTTGTAGACGTGCGCGGTCTTGCGCATCGGCGCGAACGCGGGCCAGCGGCGCTGCATTTCGCGGCGTTTTTCCGGCAGTGGAGGGTCGAAGGCAATCTGCTGGCACAGCGGCGGCCCGAGCGCCACGATCACGCTGCGCGCACGGATCACCCCTTTGGCGGTGTGGATGGTGGCCGGTCCGTTTTGCCAGTTCTCGATGCGCAGCACCGGGCTGGACATGCGCAGCTTGTCGCTCAGCGCCTCGGCCATCTTGATGGACAGGATCTGCGAACCACCGGCGATACGGCTCTCCTGCGCGCCGTCCTTGACGGCCTCCAGCCTCCGGTAATCGCAACCGGCGGAATTGATCAGCGAGAGATAGTGCAGCAAGGAGAGCTTGTTTGGGGTGGTGCCGGTCGTCAGCTGCGCGCCCAGCGCCCAGCCGAGTTGATCTTCCGGACTGAGATTCTTTTTCGCCAGCCAGTCAGCCAGCGACATGGCGTCAAACTCGGCTGCGCGCGGCGAGGTCCACGGCGCGGCGGTCGGCACGTCGCGTGCCAGGTCTTCCAGCTCCTTGCGCAATTTCGGATCCGTGCTGAGGCCGCCGTCGCATTCTACGGTGGCGCGCGCGTCACCCGCCAGCATGACGATCTTGCCTTGCCAGTAGGTGAGGAAGGTGCCAACGCCCAGCTCGCGCGCCAGGTCGGCGACAGCCGTCTGGCCCGGGCCGATCCACTGCCCGCCCGCTTCCGAGAAATAGCCGTTGCCGAGGTCGTGGTTCAGCGTGCGGCCGCCGACGCGGTCGCGCGCTTCCAGCACGACGAAGGATTCGCAGCCGGCGCGCCGCAGGTCGCGGGCCGCCGTGAGTCCGGCCAGTCCGGCGCCAATGATGGCGACGTCGAGTACATCGCGCTCATCGCCCGCCAGCGCTGCGCTGGCCATCCTGGGCAGCACCGCCGCGCCCGCCGTCACCGACGCCGCCATGCCGAGGAAACCCCGGCGCGAGAGCTTCGCCTTGTCAGGCGCCTCTTCCTGTTCAGTTGCCATGTCTTCCATATGATCTCCTAACGAAGTAGTTGTTAGTACAGAGTACCAAAGTTAGGTCATAAAGACAAATAAACGCGTAAAAAAAGAGCGGCGGGGATTTTTCTGTCGTTTTTTATGCGGGCAGGATGGGGCGCGCGACCAAGTCCCATTGAGAGAGATCGCCAGGCGTTTGGGCATCTTCAGAAACATGCCCGACGCTATCTGCGCTCGGACACCATAGAGCCGGCCTGCGCCGAACGGCGTTCCACCCGCGCAATCGAGAAATACGCTTTCCAACTTTCGGCGCTCCTCAAGTCCGAGGCAGCCAAGTCACGCAAGCATTGGCGCACGCTGAAACAGATCCACGAGGACTTGAAGGAATTGGGGTTCGAGGGGTCTTACGATAGGGTCGCGGCGTTCGCGAGGGTATGGAGGGCGGGTCAATCTGACTGGGGTAATCCTGCCAGCAACGAACACGTTGGCATTGTCGCGCGTTGGTGGCTCGCGAAGACCATCACCTCGGGGCGCGCAAACGCAGCGGTCGAAGCCGCCAAGCGGCCCGAAACCGAGCCAGAGCCAACCTCGATCGTGTCGGTAATCTGGGAAGCAATCAGCGTGGCTGCCCGGCCACGACCATCTGCCCGGCGTGACGGAAGCGGGTGCCGAAATCCTGCCGCGGCCGAACGGCAAATTCGAGTACCCGATGGCCTACGGCGCGGAGGTCGAATACGGCGACGCGCCGCTCAATGGTCAAAACCAGGTCAGCCTTCAGGCTCAAGGGAGCAGCACAATCTTGCGGCAATCGTCTTCTTTTTTATCGAACATCTTGTAGCCCTCAGCAGCGCTTTCAAGCGTCATACGGTGCGAGATGATCGCCTCCGGCGTGAGCTTGCCTTCCTCGATGAACTTGAGCAACTCTGGCATGAAGCGCTGCACATGTGTCTGACCGGTTTTGAAACCGATACCCTTCTCGAACGCATCACCAAACAGGAAGCCATGAATAAAGCCGGCGTAGACGCCCGGCACGCTGACGGTGCCGCCACGCCGGACCGCCGCTATGCATTGGCGCAACGCTTGGCCACTGCTGCCTTCGAGCTTCATCGCCGTCAACGCGGTTTCCAGCGCACTGCCTTTCGCTTCGAAGCCGACCGCATCGACAACCGCATCGACACCACGATGGTTGGTGTTTTCAATGATGAACTCGGCCGCGTCGACGTCGTCGAAATTAATCGGGATAACGCCGTAGGTGAGACGAGCGAAATCAAGCCGATAGCCATGATGGTCAACCATGAAGATCTTCTCGGCACCCAGCATACGCGCGCTGGCGGCCGCCATCTGCCCCACCGGGCCGGCGCCGAAAATGGCCAAGCTCGAGCCCGGACCAACGCCTGCGTTCAGCACGGCCTGGTAGCCGGTCGGCAGGATATCGCTCAGGAAAAGTACTTTTTCGTCTTCCAGCGTGTCGGGTATCCTGATCGGCCCGACATTGGCCTTGGGCACGCGCACAAATTCCGCCTGGCCACCCGGCACGCCTCCATACATATGGCTGAACCCGAACAGGGCCGCGCCGGAAAGGAGCGATTTCTTGTTCATGATCGTGCCGCGGTCCGGATTGGTCGTCTCGCAGGCGGAATAGAGTTTGATGTCACAGAAGAAGCAACTGCCGCAGGCGATCACAAACGGCACCACCACGCGATCGCCCTTTTTCAGGTGGGTGACGCCGGGGCCGGCCTCGACAACCTCGCCCATGAATTCGTGGCCCATGATATCGCCTTCTTTCATGCCGGGCACCTTACCTCGATACAGGTGGAGGTCGGAGCCGCAGATCGCGGTGGCGGTGATCTTGAGGATGATGTCGTCCGGTTGCTGCAGCACCGGATCGGGTACGGTATCGACTTTCACGTCGTGGGCGGAATGATAGACTAGTGCACGCATGGGATCTCCAGAGGGCTCAAGAAACCCGCCCGGCTGGCGGCCGGACGGACGGGATAAAAGCCAGGGCCGCCAAGGCGCGGCGCCGGCGCTCGCTTATTTCGAACGCGATCCGGTGCCGCGACCGTCGGCGCCATCGTTCTTGCCGCCGGACTGGCTGTTGCCGCCGCTATGCGACTGCCGGTGCCCCGCCGAGCGGGACTGGGTTCCCTGCTTGTCAAGTTCGGCGCTGCCCTTGGAACCGCTCGCACCGCTCTGCTTGGACGCGGCCGATTGCTCCGTGTGGGATTTGCTGGTGTCGCTCGTTTTATTGCCGCTTTGATTTGATGCCGTCATGATGATCTCCTCTCGGTAGTAGGGGCCGCCGCGCAGCGTGTTACAGCTCGGCGGTGGTTCCATTCTTTGCGGAATCGGACGCTATCGTCATAAGTCGCGCACTGGTGCCGGCGTAGGATGATTGCCCGTCAAAATGAAATTTTTATCAGTTCGCACACTCCGTTCGATAGCGGCTTCGGCCATCCAGCCACCTACACCGCGATGAGAGGTGCTCCTACACCAACGTTGGATGCGTCAACTAAGATGAAATCAAGGCAGAGTTAGCGCCGAATGTTCGACTTAATCTTTTGGAGATCATCATGAGCAAACCCACCCAAGGCGGCAAAAACGGCGGCAACAGCAAATTGGAAGAAGCCAAAGGCGCAAAAAGCACCGGCAACAAGTCCGCCAGTTCTGGCAATAGCCAATCTACATCGTCGGGCAACAAAAGCACGTCCGCCAAGCCTGCGCCCGGTTCCAAGTCCAAGTAATTGCATCGCGGAGGCTGGACCTCCGCGTCTCCTCATCCTCAACACGAAGCCAGGCGAAGATTTATATGACGCCAAAATCAAGGTGCTATCCGAGCAGATCGATCATCACGTAAAAGAAGAAGAGTCCGAAATGTTCCCAAAGGCCCGCAAGGCAGAACTGGACTTGGTGGCGCTGGGCGATGGTTTGCAGGGAACTGCCTGTTTGTGGACAGTGCGTGCACCAACAGCCCGGAAAAACAAAAAGCCCTTGAATCTCAAGGGCTTTTTGTCTGATTCTGGCGGAGACGGGGTCCGCCCCCCCCCAAGAGTGAAAAAGACAAAAGAAGAAGGTCTATCTACGTTCCTATCTACCTTCGACATGCCCCTCGCTCAGGTAGCACGAATATGATGAGGTCTATACTCTTATCAACGACTACAGCTAAGAGTTTTCTATGCGAATAATTCGATCCGCTTCCGCATGTGGAGCTATGGTGCTCTTATCGATGCACGGGGCTGTCTATGGTGGCGAGGAAGACCACGCCGCATTCGTGCCGGAGGACGCGCTGAAGACGGCCGTCTACTATGCAGCCCATCCACGCGAGATCACGCTGGAACACGTGCAGCAACACAGCTCGCGGAAATTATTACTATCGGACTGCGCGGAATATGGCTCCTTGAGGCAATGTACTTACTCGCCTGAAGACGTTGGCGCCGACACTCCCGGTCTGCAATCGGTTTCGGTTAGCTCTACCACGAGTGGCGCGCCGCGCGGTGGCTTCATCTTATGGCGATTTTCCCGGACCCCTTGCGTTTCCGGTGCAACCGTTGCACAGTTTGTCGGCAACACAAGTGTGGTCCCGGTGTTACCCCCAACGTTTTACCAGCCCCCGGGGACACCGGAGCCGGCGCCTCCAAGCCCGGAGTACCGCACCTACGAATCGAAGAACTGGGACCCGGCAGCAAGAGTGCAGACGGCCATGACGGACTGCCTCGAGGTGATCATGTTGAACGCCCAGCTTCCTAAGGAGTAATCACGGCAACCGGCGTCGCTTTTCCTATCGGGCCACCGGACAGAAATCAAGCGAGCTCACTATGGGGAATGCAAATCAAAAAAAAAGAGCCCCATCACTGGGGCTCTTTTTCTTGTTCTGGCGGAGACGGTGGGATTCGAACCCACGATACAGGTATAAGCCGTATGCATCCTTAGCAGGGATGTGCCTTCGGCCACTCGGCCACGTCTCCTAGTCGATTACTCAACTATGTCTTTTCTACCAAACTGCGCTAGAGCAGACGACCGTCATAGTATAGAGCGAGACCACTTTGGTCAAGGCTACCTGACGATATTTTTTCGAAAAATTTATGCCTTCTCCAGTTCGAACGCCTTGTGCAGCGCGCGGACGGCCAGTTCCATGTATTTTTCGTCGATCAGCACCGAAATCTTGATCTCGGACGTGGAGATCATCATGATGTTGATGCCCTCTTCCGACAGCGTGCGGAACATCTGCGAAGCCACACCCACGTGCGAGCGCATGCCCACGCCCACCACCGAGATCTTCGAGACCTTGGCGTCGCCGGTGATGCTGGCCGCGCCCAGTTCCGCCTTGGTGCTGTTGAGCACGTCGATGGCGCGCTGGTAGTCGTTGCGCGAGACGGTGAAGGTGAAGTCCGTTTTACCGTCGACCGACTGATTCTGTATGATCATGTCGACTTCGATGTTGGCGTCGGCCACCGGGCCCAGGATGTGGTACGCCACGCCTGGACGGTCTGGCACGCCCAGCACGGTGATTTTGGCCTCATCGCGGTTGAACGCGATACCGGAGATGACTGCTTGTTCCATGTGTGTGTCTTCCTCAAACGAAATCAGGGTGCCCGAGTTGGCTTCTACTTCCAGGTCCAGCATTGGGTCGGTCAGCGACGACAGGACGCGGGTCGGCACGCGGTAGTTGCCGGCGAATTCCACCGAGCGGGTCTGCAGCACTTTCGAGCCCAGCGACGCCAGTTCCAGCATTTCCTCGAACGTGATCGCCTTCAGGCGGCGCGCTTCCGACACCACGCGCGGATCGGTCGTGTAGACGCCGTCAACGTCGGTGAAGATCAGGCATTCGTCGGCCTTCATCGCGGCGGCGATCGCCACGGCGGAGGTGTCCGAGCCGCCACGGCCGAGGGTGGCGATGTTGCCGTCCTCGTCCACGCCCTGGAAGCCGGTGATGATGACGATCTTGCCGTCGTCCAGGTCGCGGTTGACCTTCTCGTTGTCGATCGACTGGATGCGGGCCTTGGTGAAAGCGGAATCGGTTTTAATCGCGACTTGCCAGCCGGCGTAGGACACGGCCTTTTTGCCGATCGCCAGCAGCGCCATCGACAGCAGGCCGACCGACACTTGCTCGCCGGTGGAGGCGATCATGTCCAGCTCGCGTGGATCCGGCTGGGCCTGGATTTCCTTGGCCAGCGCGATCAGGCGATTGGTCTCGCCGGACATGGCCGACGGTACGACGACGATGCGGTGCCCGGCGTCATGCCACTTGGCGACACGCCGCGCCACGTTCTTGATACGGTCCGTCGAACCCATCGACGTACCGCCGTATTTGTGCACGATTAAAGCCATAACAGTGAGTTTTCCGCTCAAATAAAGGTAAATGGAACCCTTAACTCTACATGCCGCACTGCAAAATAACAAGTCAAAAAACTCATAATGTCATACCGAATAGACATATCTACATACAAAATTCGGCACATGAGCCCGATTGTCTATACAGCCTGCCAACGCAGCCGCCAGCGTGAAGCGCCTTCATCCACCAGATGGTTGCAGTCCATGCCCACCCCGGCCGCGAACAGCACTTGCTTGCCGGCGCTCACCACGGGCAGGCGCGAGCGCTCCCAGGCCGGAATGTCCAGCGCCTGGTAATGATACTTGAGTCCGCGCGTCGGCCGGTTGTGGGCCGGCTTGAGGCGCTCGCCGCCCTTGCGGAATTCGATCAGCAGGGGCTGGCCGCGCAGCCAGTCCGCGTCCAGGCCGCCCTCGCCTTCGCCGGCGCGGTCGAAATGCAACACGCCGCCGTAGGCCGGAAAGGGCAGCTCGGTTTCGCCGTTCCAGTGGAAGGTGGTGCCCGGCGTCTTGTCGAACTCGTCTTCGCGCGTGCCCTCCAGGTCGGCCAGCTTGGGCGTGATGTGCAGGCGGTCGCGATGGCGGCGGACGTGGCAGTCGGGATGGGTGACCAGCGGCTGAGCACCGTCGCGCGCTTCCAGCAGCTGGGCCACCATCTCGGCCAGCCACGCCGCGCTCGGCATGCGCAGCTGGCGGGTGCCGAACCAGTGGCGCAGCATGTTGTAGCCGCGGTCCAGGCTGAGCATGCGCAGCTTGGCGATGTCGATGCAGTCGTCGACCAGGCACAGCGCCAGGTCCTGCTGCGCCAGCTCGGTCAGCAGGCGCTGTGCCGATTGCGCGTGCTGGGCGCTGCGCGCGAAGCGTTCCTGGTAGCCGGGGAAGGCCTCGTCCAGCGCCGGCATCACCTTGTGGCGCAGCGCGTTGCGGGCGAAGCGCGGGTCGTCGTTGGATTCATCATTGATGTAGGCGATGTTGTGTTCGGCAACATACGCGGCCAGTTGCTTGCGCGAGGCCGGCAGCAACGGACGCGCCATCACCAGGCCGGGATTGGCCAGCAGCTCGGGCGCGGCGTTGGCGGCATCCATGCCGGACAGGCCAGCCGGGCCGGAGCCGCGCAGCAGTTGCAGCAGCACGGTCTCGGCCTGGTCGTCGAGGTGGTGCGCGGTCAGCAGCAGCTTGACCTCGTGCGCGGCGCACAGCGCGCCCAGCGCGGCGTAGCGCACCTTGCGGGCAGCCGCCTCGGTGCCGCTCTTCTGCTGGTTGGCCAGCTGCACGCGGCGCGCTTCGAAGGTGACACCGAGCGCGGCGCAGGCTTGCTCGCAGTGCGCCAGCCAGGCGTCGGCATTGGCGCTGAGGCCGTGGTGGACGTGGAAGGCGTACAAGGCCACGCCATGCGCCTGCGCGTAGGCCTGCGCCAGGTGGAGCAGCGCCGACGAGTCGAGGCCGCCGCTGAGGGCCACGGCCATGCGTGGAGCGCCCTGCCCCTGCTGCGCCAGCGCCGCCGTGACGGCCTGTTCGAAGGTTGAGGACAAGGTCGGGATCTGTTGCTTCTTCAATTGCTGCTCCAAAATGCAAACCGGGGGCAAGGGCCCCCGGTCGTGGTGTCGTGCCGCGCGCGATTACTCTTGCGGCGTGGTTTCTTTGAACTTACCGTAGCTCATCAGCTTTTCGTGACGCGCTTCCAGCAGGTCCTTGGTCTTCATGCCGTGGAACTGGCGCAGCGAATCGGCCAGCGCGCGCTTGAGCAGCGTGGCCATCTGCTTCGGATCGCGGTGCGCGCCGCCCAGCGGCTCGCTGACGATCTTGTCGATCAGGCCCATGGCCTTCAGGCGGTGCGCGGTCAGGCCCAGCGCTTCGGCCGCATCGGCGGCGCGCTCGGAGGTCTTCCACAGGATCGAAGCGCAGCCTTCCGGCGAGATCACCGAGTAGGTCGCGTATTGCAGCATCAGCACCGCATCGCCGACCGCGATCGCCAGCGCGCCGCCGGAGCCGCCTTCGCCGATGATGGTGGCGATCAGCGGCACTTTCAGTTCCGCCATCACATACAGGTTGTGGCCGATCGCTTCCGATTGGCCGCGCTCTTCCGCGTCGATGCCGGGGAACGCGCCCGGGGTATCGACAAAGGTGAAGATCGGGATGCCGAACTTCTCGGCCAGCTTCATCAGGCGCATGGCCTTGCGGTAGCCTTCCGGCTTCGGCATGCCGAAGTTGCGCATGGCGCGTTCTTTGGTGTCGCGGCCCTTCTGGTGGCCGATGACCATGCAAGCCTGGCCGTTGAAGCGCGCCAGGCCGCCCACCACGGACAGGTCGTCCGCATAGCTGCGGTCGCCGTGCAGTTCGTGGAAGTCGGTGAAGATTTCATTCACATAGTCCATGGTGTATGGACGCTGCGGGTGGCGCGCGATCTGCGCGACCTGCCAGGGGGTCAGCTTGGCGTAGATGTCTTTGGTCAGTTGCTGGCTTTTTTTGGCCAGACGGTCGATCTCCTCAGAGATGTCGACAGCCGAATCGTCCTGCACGAAACGCAGCTCTTCGATTTTGCCATCGAGTTCGGCGATCGGTTGCTCAAAGTTGAGGAAAGTCGTTTTGGTCATTGTACCTCCGTGTTTATTCTCAGCCATGCGGGCACAAAAATGCCTCGCACAGCGATTAGAGCATCTATTCTACAGCAACCGGGTCCAGGCTACGCCATAAGTACCAGGTGGCGACCGTGCGCCAGGGCTCCCAATTGGCCGACACCTCGCGCGCATCGCTGCGGGAGACAGGTTCGCCGGAAAAATAATTCTGGCTGATGCCCTGGATCAGGCCGGGGTCGTCGAGCGGCAAAACGTTGGGCCGCAGCAGATTAAATATCAAAAACATCTCGGCTGTCCAGCGGCCGATGCCGCGGATCTGCACCAGCTCGGCGATGACGGCTTCGTCATCCATCTGGTCCCACTGGCTGGTGTGGACGCGCTTGTTCTTGAAGTGGTCGGCCAGGTCGAGGATGTATTCGGTCTTGCGCTTGGACAGGCCGCAGCCCGCCAATTGCTCGGCGCCGGCCTTGATGATCTGCGCCGGCGTGCACTTCGGACTGACCTGGAGCAGTTTTTTCCAGGCGGTGTCGGCCGCCTTGGTGGTCACTTGCTGGCCGACGATGGAACGCGCCAAGGTGGTAAACGGGTCGTCATGGCCGACCAGGTGCAGGTCGCCAAATTGCGGGATCAGCTTTTTCATGATGCGGTCCCGCTTCATGAGCTCGATCTTGGCCTCTTCCCAGTACGGCGGCACGGCCGATACCGGGCCGCCTGCGCCCTCGTTATCCTTGGCGGTGACCATTATGCGCGGCGCCAGTTGGTCGTGCCGTCAGGCTTGTCTTCGAGGATGATGCCGGCCGCCAGCAGCTCGGCGCGGATCTTGTCCGATTCGGCGAAGTTGCGCGCCTTCTTGGCTTCGATGCGCTTGGCGATCTGCTCGTCGATGGCGGCGTCGCCGGAGGCGTCGGTGTCGCCGACGGCGGCCTGGCGGAACTGCTGCGGCGTGCGGGCCAGCAGGCCGATCACGCCGGCCAATGCCTTCAGCTGGCGCGCCACGGCCGGCGATTTCGATTTATTGAGCTCGCTCGCCAGGTCGAACAGCACGGCCAGCGCGACCGGCGTGTTGAAGTCGTCGTCCATCGCCTCGGCGAAGCGCACCGCGTACGGCTCGCTCCAGTCCAGCGGCAGGCCGTCGCCTTCCACGCCGTCCAGCGCGGTGTACAGGCGGGTCAGCGCGACGCGGGCGTCGTCCAGGTGGGCGTCCGAGTAGTTCAGCGGGCTGCGGTAGTGGGCGCGCAGGATGAAGAAGCGCACCACTTCGGCGTCGTACTTCTTGAGCACGTCGCGGATGGTGAAGAAGTTGCCCAGCGATTTGGACATCTTCTCGTTATCCACGCGCACGAAGCCATTGTGCACCCAGTAGTTGACCATGGTGTGGCCGAACGCGCCTTCCGACTGGGCGATCTCGTTTTCGTGGTGCGGGAACTGCAGGTCCGCGCCGCCGCCGTGGATGTCGAAGTGCTCGCCCAGCAGCGCCGAGCACATGGCCGAGCACTCGATGTGCCAGCCCGGGCGGCCCTTGCCCCACTTGGAATCCCACTTGACCTCGTCCGGCTCGGACTCCTTGGAGGCCTTCCACAACACGAAGTCCAGCGGATCGCGCTTGCCGGTGTTGACGTCGACGCGCTCGCCGGCGCGCAGGTCGTCGAGCGACTTGCCGGACAGCTTGCCGTAGTTGGGGAAGTTGCGCACCGCGTAGTTGACGTCGCCGTCCGCGCCCTGGTAGGCCAGGTCCTTCGATTCCAGCGTCTCGATCAGCGCCAGCATCTGCGGCACGTATTCGGTGGCGCGCGGCACCAGCGTGGCCGGCAGGATGCCCAGCGCGCCGGTGTCCTCGTCCATGTAGCGGGTGAAGCGGGTGGTCAGCTGCGAGATGGTCTCGCCGTTCTCGACCGCGCGCTTGATGATCTTGTCGTCGATGTCGGTGATGTTGCGCGCGTACGTGACCTCGTAGCCGGAGGCCATCAGCCAGCGGTACATCACGTCGAACGCCATCATCATGCGGGCGTGGCCGATGTGGCAGTAGTCGTAGATGGTCATGCCGCAGACGTACATGCGGACTTTGCCTGCCTCGATGGGTACGAATGTCTGCTTGTCACGCGCCAGCGTGTTGTAAATCTTTAAATTGCTCATCGGGCTCTTGCGTATTCTCTTTTAAGCGCGTGCCGCGGCCCCGGGCAATACGAGAACCGGGCGCGGCGCAGTGGGCGCGCACCTGGCATTCGTCGTATCGCATTGGAGACCGGCTGACACTCGGGTGTTATTCTTTCCACCTTCTAAGGGGTAGAATGAACAAGTATAGCATTGATAAAAACAGCATAGACCCAATCTGACTGAGGATTTTTGGCAAGTCAGCCAGTTTAAACCACCACGAGGAAGCAACAATGCACCAAACCCAGCCATCACTGTTCGCCAAACTGATGACCTTATTTGCCGGCGTCGCCCTGTCCGGCGCCGCGCTGGCGGCCACGCCGGCCCCGGCCAATCCCACGCCGCAAGTGGAAATCAAGACCTCGATGGGCGACATCGTGGTCGAGCTGAACCACGACAAGGCGCCCAAGTCGGTCGACAACTTCCTGACCTACGTGAAATCCGGCTTCTACAAGGGCACCATCTTCCACCGCGTGATCGACGGCTTCATGATCCAGGGCGGCGGCTTCGACGAGAAGCTCAAGCAAAAGAAAACCAACCCGCCGGTGCCGATCGAATCGCAGAACGGCCTGACCAACAACACCTACACGCTGGCCATGGCCCGCACCGGCGATCCCAACTCGGCGACCTCGCAGTTCTTCATCAACGTGGCCGACAACGACGCCCTGAACTACCCCGGCCGCGACGGCTTCGGCTACACGGTGTTCGGCAAGGTGATCAAGGGCCAGGAGGTGGTTGACAAGATCAAGGGCGTGCTGGTTGATGACAAGGGCATCTTCCAGAACATCCCGGTGATCCCCGTCGTGATCAAGTCGGCGACGATTTTGAAGACCCCAATCCAGCCAAAACTGTAAAATAGCGGCCTGCCGTATTTCGGATGTAATTTTTACCACTACTCAGGATAACAACATGACCAACGTAATCATCACCACCAACAAGGGCAACATGACCGTCGAACTGAACGACGAGAAAGCGCCTAAATCGGTAGCCAACTTCCTGAAGTACATGGAAGCCGGCCACTACACCAACACCATCTTCCACCGCGTGATCGACGGCTTCATGATCCAGGGCGGCGGTTTCGAGCCAGGCATGAAGCAGAAGCCAGCCGACGAGACCGTCGAAAACGAAGCCAAGAACGGCCTGAAGAACGACACCTACACGCTGGCCATGGCCCGCACCTCGGCGCCGCACTCGGCATCGGCCCAGTTCTTCATCAACGTGAAGAACAACTCCTTCCTGGACTACCCAGGCCAGGACGGCTGGGGCTACGCCGTGTTCGGCAAAGTCATCGAAGGCACCGAAGTGGTTGACGCCATCAAGAAGGTCAAGACCACCCGCAGCGGCATGTTCGCCGACGTGCCTGCGGAAGACATCATCATCGAGAAGATCGAACTGGCCGCTTAATTAATGAGCGACGCCAACATGCGCGCGGGCCAGGCCTGCGCGCTGTTCATCTCCGACCTGCACCTGCAGCCCGCGCATCCCGCCACCAGCACGGCGTTCTTCGACTTCCTGGAGCGGCACGCGCGGCGCGCGCAGCAGTTGTACCTGCTTGGCGACCTGTTTGAATACTGGGCCGGCGACGACGACATCAGCGATCCCTTCCATCAACGGATCATTGCCGCGCTGCGCAGCGTGAGCGATGCGGGCGTGGCCGTCTACTGGATCGCCGGCAACCGCGATTTCCTGGTCGGCGCGCAGTTCGCCGCCGCGGCGGGCCTGACCCTGCTGCCGGAAACCCACGTGACCGAGATCGGCGGCCAGCGCCTGGTGGTGCTGCACGGCGACGCCCAGTGCACCGAGGACGTCAAGTACATGGAATTCCGCGCCATGGTCCGGCAGCCCGCGTGGCAGCAGCAGTTCGTGGCAATGCCGCTGGCGCAGCGCAAGGCCATCATCGCCGGCATGCGCGAGAACAGCCGCAAGGACCAGGGCACCAAGTCCTACGAGATCATGGACGTGACGCCGCAGGCGATCCGCGACGTGTTCGCCGCCACCGGCACCGACGTCATGATCCACGGCCATACCCACCGCCCCGCCCTGCACATCGTCGATGGCAAGCGCCGCTACGTGCTGCCGGACTGGGAGCCGGATGCCACGCCGCCACGCGGCGGCTGGATCGCCATCGACAGCCACGGCGTCATCACGCGCCACGGCCTCGACGGCGCCGTCATCCCAGCGTGATCGCCACGCCGTCTTGCGGCGGCGCGGCGTCGATCGGCGCCGCGCAATAAGCCGCGATCGACGGCAGTTCGCGCATGCGGCGCACCAGCTCGGGCCAGGGCTGCGCCCACACCTGCGGATACAGCTGCTCGCCCGGCGTCACCACCGGGAAGGCCAGGTTCTCCGCGCCCGGCGTGAACTCGCAATGCACGGTTGCCTTGTTGCCGCGCGCATCGCAGCGATACCAGCCGCCCTCCTCCAGCCAGACCGCCACCAGGGCGTGCGTGCAGAACGGCGAGCCGGCGTCGCGCAGCGTCAACCGCTGGTAGCAGAAGCCGGACGGAATACCGTTGGCGCGCAACAGCGCCACCAGCAGATGGCTCTTGGCCATGCACAGGCCGGTGCCCAGCGCCAGCGCCTGGGATGCATCGCAGCTGACCTCGTCGCGCTGGTAATCGATGCTGTGCTCGATGCGGTCGCGCACCCATTCGAAGCAGCGCTGCGCCGTCGCGCGCGGCGTGTCGGCCCGCAGCGAGCGCGCCAGGCGCTCCACGTCCGGATGGTGAAAATCGATGACGTCGCTGGCGGCGACAAAGGCGGGCAACAAGGCGTTCATGGGTCTCCCATTTATCAAAGGAGCAACAGTTTGCCACACTTATGGTTTTGGCACAGCGGATGGCCCTATAATCGGCGCATGACCTTCCGTGCCTTTTTTCAAAGTAGTCTTCTTGCCGCGACGGTGCTTTCGGGCGGCAGCGCCTGGTGCGCACCGCAGCCGCTGACGGTGGTCTGGCGCGACAAGCCGCCCTATCACTACCAGGAGAACGGCGAGCCCAAGGGATTCCTGCTGGAGCGCGTGAAGAATATCTTCAATGTCGCCGGCGTCCCCGCGCAGTTCATCACCGAGCCGCAAAAGCGCATCTGGGCCAATTTCAAGCACGGCGCCAGGAACTACTGCTCGATCAGCTGGTACCGGCTGCCCGAGCGCGAGGAGGTCGCGCAGTTCACCGCCGCCATCCATGAAGACCTGCCGCAAAGCGTGCTGATCGCGCCGGCCTATGTGGACAAGGTGGCCGCGCATCCCACGCTGAGCTCGCTGCTGAACGATCCCGAGCTGACGCTGGGCCTGGTGGACGGCGTGTCCTACGGCCCGGCGCTGGACCAGATGATCAAGGGCAGCAAGAACCGCATCATGAGCCGCACGGTGGAGGCCACGCTGATGATGCGGATGCTCACGGTGGGCCGCGCCTCGTTCATGTTTGTGGACCGCGAGGATTGGGACTATTTCCGTGCGCGCGAAACCACGCCGCAGACGGCGGTGCGCCGCGATTTCCCCGACATGCCGCCGGGGATGAAGCGCTACATCCTGTGCAGCAAGGACGTGCCAGCCGAGACCATGGCCAAACTCAACCAGGCTATCGCCGCGACCGGCGGCGCCTACAACCCGGGCCACAGCGCCCGGCAAAAATGATCAGCGCTTGACGTTGGCCATCGCCGCGTTCAGGCGGCGTATCAATTCCTGGTTCAGCTCGCGGGTGTGGCGGGTCCAGCGTTCCATCGTGCGCTGCAGTTCGGCATGCAGCTGGTTGGCACGTGCCGCATCGCCAACGCCGGCCGCCCAGATCGCGAACTCGGCCTGCGCGGCAAAGCTGTTGTAGCGGCCCAGCGCGAACTCGAACTCCGCCCTCGCCTCGTCCTGGCGGCCGGCCGCGGCCAGCGCCTGGGCCAGCAGCAGCGACACTTGCTCGCCACGGAAATTGGCGTCGGCGGCGCGGATGGTTTGCAGGTGCGTGACCGCGGCGGCGGCGCGGCCGCAAGCCATCGTGGCGCGCGCGGCGCCAAAGCGGATTTCCAGGTCGCCCGAGAACGGCCCCTGCAGGCAGGCTTCGTAGGTGGCGGCCGCCTCGTCGGCGTTGCCCGCCTCGAGCAGCGCGGTGGCCAGGCGCATCTGGTTCTGCGCGGTCGGCGTGTAGGCGTAGGCGTCGCGCGCCTCGCGCAGTTCGCGGCCCGGATCGAGCGTGCGGGCCGCCGCCGTCACCACCTTGCGGGCGCCGTGCTTCAGGCGGGAGTCCGGCAGGTAGATGGCGAGGAAGTAGACGATGCTGCCCAGTCCGGGAAACATGAACAAGATCATCAGCCAGTACATCTGCTGTCCGCTGCGGATCACGTGGACGGCGAAGAATATCGCCACCAGCACGTGCAATCCAATTCCAAATATGGTCATGAGGCCAACTCCAACATTTCATCGATGTCGCGAATTGTAGAAGCTCTTGTCCCGCACCACAAGGAAACTTGCAAATTCATTAAGCCGCGACGGGTTCCGGCTGGGCCATCCAGGCTGCCACGTAGCGCGCCAGGCGGCCGACGAACACACCGTTGAACAAGCCGAACAACAAGGTCACCGCCGTGGCGAACGCCGGGTTCTGCGCCAGCTCGGGATGCATGGCCGTGGTCACCGCCACCGCGTACTTGGTGCAGAAGATGGCGATCATCAGCAGCAACGGTGCCCAGCTGCCGCGCTGGAGTACGGTGCCGGCGGCGCGGTCGACCACAACGGGGATGCCGCTGCCCAGCCGCCACGTCACCACCGCGCCGGCCAGCACGCCCAGCAGCCACACCGCCCAGACACCGCCGCCCAGCGCGCCGTGTCCGCTCATGCTCGACAAGGACAGGCCGATCATCACCGCCGGGATGACGAACAGCGCCCGCATCGCCAGCTCGCGGTCGCGGCTGGCCAGCGCGCCACGGTACAGCAGGAAGGCCAGCAAGGCCCAGACGTAGGTAGGTGTGTGGCTGACGATTTGCGCAATCATGATTCGCTCCGCTTGGCTGGTTAAGGTGGTGCCACTATGCCGGGCGCGGCGCCGGCGCGGAGCGCGATGCGACGAAATGCGTCAGAACGGCGCGAAATGCATGAAAACGGCGTCAAGCCTGCTGAGCAAAGTGTGTCCATCCCATCAAGCAAACGTTGCAGCGAAATGCTTCGTTACAAAATTTCGATGGCACAACAAGCGGACTCGGAATAAATTACCACACAGCAATGTCTGAGCCCTTCCTGGAGATCACAGTCATGACCCCGACACCGACCGCGGCCGCCGCCGCCCGCTTCCTGGCGCAGGCCTCGATGGGAGCCAACCGCGCCGAGATCGCCAAAGTGCAATCGCTGGGCTACGCCGGCTGGATCGACGCGCAGCTGGCCGCGCCGCGTTCCGGCAACCGCTGGGACTGGCTGGTCGCCAAGGGCTACAACGCCCTCGCCAACCGCAACTCCGAGAACGGTTTCGACGCCTGCGCGTGGCGCAAGCTGATCAGCGCGCCGGACACGCTGCGCCAGCGGGTCACGCTGGCGCTGTCGGAAATCTGCGTGGTGGCGATTGACGGACTGGTCGGCGCCGGCTGGCGCGCGTTCTCGGCGGCGGCCTACCTGGACCTGCTGGAAGGCTACGCCTTCGGCAATTACCGCGCGCTGCTGGGCGCGATCTCGACCAGCGCGCCGATGGGCCAGTACCTGACTTTCCGCGGCAACGTCAAGCAGAACCCCACCACCGGCGCCCTGCCCGACGAAAACTACGCGCGCGAGCTGATGCAGCTGTTCAGCATCGGCCTGATCCAGTTGAACCTCGACGGCACGCCCAAGCTGGACAGCAACGGCGTGCCCAAGGAAACCTACGGCCTGAGCGACATCACCGGCCTGGCCCGCGTGTTCACCGGCTGGGACTTCGACATGGCCGGTTTGGACGCCAACACGCCCGACTTCCTGCGCCGGCCGATGGCGCAGGTGGCCAAGCGGCACGAGACCGGCGCCTCCACCTTCCTCGGCAGCACCGTGCCGGCCGGCCTGTCCGGCGCCGACGCGCTGAAAGCGGCGCTGGACATCATCTACGCCCATCCCAACGTGGCGCCCTTCATCAGCCGCCAGCTGATCCAGAAACTGGTGACCAGCAATCCCTCGCCGGCCTACGTGGCGCGCGTGGCCGCCGTGTTCAACAGCGACAGCCGTGGCGTCAAGGGCAACCTGGCGGCGGTGGTGCGGGCGCTGCTGCTCGATCCCGAGGCGCGCGGCGACAGCCTGAACGTGCCCGGCGCCGGCAAGCTGCGCGAGCCCATGCTGCGCTTCATCGGCTGGGCGCGCGCGTACAACGCCAGCTCCGCCACGGACGCCTGGGCCATCGGCAACACCAGCGATGCGTCCAGCAGGCTGGGCCAGAGCCCGCTGCGCTCGCCGTCGGTGTTCAACTTTTACCGGCCCGGCTACGTGCCGCCCAACAGCGCCGTGTCCAAGGCGGGGCTGGTGGCCCCGGAGTTCCAGCTGACCAATGAGACCTCGGTGGTCGGCTACGTCAACTACATGCAGCGCGCGGTCAGCAAGGGCGTCGGCGACGTGCTGCCGGACTACGGCAGCCTGCTGCCGCTGGCGGCCAACGGCCAGGCGCTGGTCGACGAAATCAACGTGGTGCTGGCGGCCGGACAGCTGAGCAGCGCCAGCGTGGGCCTGATCCGCGGCGCCATCGACACCATGTCCGCCAAGACCGACGCCGCGCTGCACAACCGCATCTACGCCGCGCTGACGCTGGTCATGGCCGCGCCGGAATACCTCGTTCAATTATAGGGAGCCGCCATGACCACCAACTCTTCCCGCCGCGCCTTCCTGCAACGCGCCTCGATGCTGGCCATGAGCGGCGTGGCCGCGCCGCTGGCCGTCAACCTGGCCGCGATGGCCGAAGCCTCGGCCGCCACCGCCAGCGACTACAAGGCCATCGTCTGCGTGTTCCTGTACGGCGGCAACGACTACGCCAATACGCTGGTGCCGTACGACGCCGCCAGCTACAACGCCTACTACGCGCTGCGCCCGACGCTGGCCTACCAGCAGAGCGCGCTGTCGGGCACCGTGCTCAACACTTCCGCGCCGCCGGTCGACGTCAACGGCGTGGCCCACCAGTACGCGCTGGCGCCGGAACTGGCGCCGCTGCTGCCGATCTTCAACGCCGGCAAGATGGGCGTGCTGCTCAACGTCGGCACGCTGGTGCAGCCGACCAGCAAGCAGCAGTACCTGGCCAAATCCGTGCCGCTGCCGTCCAAGCTGTTCTCGCACAACGACCAGCAATCCGAATGGCAATCGTCGATGCCGGAAGGCGCGACCTCGGGCTGGGGCGGGCGCATGGGCGACCTGTTCGAGTCGGGCAACGGCAACGCCACCTTCACCTGCGTCAACGTCTCCGGCAACGCGGTGTACCTGTCCGGCAAGGAAGCGGTGCAGTACCAGGTGTCGACCAAGGGTTCGGTGCCGTTCAGCGCTTTGCAAAGCCCGCTGTTCGGCTCGGCCAGTTGCAGCAGCGCGCTGCGCACGCTGATCACGCAGCAGCACAACAACCTGATGCAGTCCGATTACGCGCGCGTGACGCAGCGGGCCATCTCGGCCAACGACGTGCTGACCTCGGCACTGGCCGGCGCGCCGGTCATCAACACGGCCTTCCCCGCCAATAACAACCTGGGCGACCAGCTGAAGATGGTGGCGCGCATGATCTCCTGCGCCTCGACGCTGGGCGCCAAGCGGCAGGTGTTCTTTGTGTCGATGGGCGGCTTCGACACGCACGACGGCCTGGTCAAGGTGCACCCTGGCCTGCTGAAAAGCGTGGCCGACGCCATGGCGGCCTTCTACCAGAGCACGATGGAACTGGGCGTGGCCAACCAGGTGACGGCCTTCACCGCGTCGGACTTCGGCCGCACGCTGAGCGGCAACAACGACGGTTCGGATCACGGCTGGGGCAGCATGCACTTCATGCTGGGCGGCGCCGTCAAGGGCGGCCGCTACTACGGCAAGGCGCCGGTGGTGGCCAGCAACGGCCCGGACGATGTCGGCCAGGGCCGGCTGCTGCCGACCACGTCGATCGAGCAATACGCGGCCACGCTGGGCAGTTGGCTGGGGGTGTCGAACACCGACCTGCTGGCCATGCTGCCCAACCTGGCCAACTACAACGCCAGCGCGCGCAACCTCGGCTTCTTCTGACGCTTATTGCGCCGGCTGCAGGTTGGCGACCAGCGCGCCGGGCCTGGTGCTGATTCCTGTCAGCACGAACTGCACGCCGGCGTAGCGCAGGTCTTCCGGCCGGAAGGTGTGGACCGGCACATCCTTGAGCGTGTTCTCGCCCAGCAGGTTGGCCACGCTGGCGATCTGGTTCTGCTTGCCTTCATCCATGCCATCGACCATGAAGCGGTCCACGTGCGCATCGCTGATGTAGATGACGTTGCGCACATTGTCCACCTTCAGGCGGCCCGACACGGCCATGCTGCCATGCCACGACTGGCGCGCCAGCAGCGGCACCACGTTCACGTCCAGGGTCAGCGCCACGCGGTCGTTCTCGGCCAGGATGTCCAGCTGCGGATGGCTCAGCTCCACCTCGAACACGCCCAGCACGCGATGGCGCACGGGGAACTTGCGGTCCAGGTTCTGCTGCATGCGCGCCTGCGGCAGCTCCACCTGGCGCGGGCCGATCAGCGTCGAGCAGGCGGCCAGCAGCCCCGCCAGCATGAGCGGCGCGGCAATTCGGGCGTAACGTTTAAGATCGGTCATATCGTCTTTCTGAAAATAGCGGATCGCCCACATTATGACCCACACACGAATTGGCTGCGCCAGCTGGAGTATCGACCGTGCGTCGGCACCGTATTTTGCCTCCGAGGGCAGCCATCTGCAGCGCTACGCGCGGGTCATGAACGCGGTCGAGATCAACTCCTCGTTCTACCGCCCGCACCAGGCCTCGACCTATGCGCGCTGGGCCGACGACGTGCCGGACGATTTCCGCTTCTCGGTCAAGCTACCGCGCAGCATCACGCACGACCACCGGCTCAAGGACATCAATGAGCTGCTGGCGCGCTTTGCCGGAGAGGCCGGCGGCCTCGGCGCCAAGCTGGGCTGCGTGCTGGTGCAGTTGCCGCCCAGCCTCGCGCTGGATACCGAACTGGCCGACGCGCTGTTCGCCCGCCTGGCCACCCTGTTCCGCTGCGCCATCGCCTGCGAGGCCCGCCACCCGAGCTGGTTCACAGCGACGGGCACCGCGCTGCTGCAAGCCCACAACGCCGCCAGGGTGATCGCCGATCCGCCCGCCGGCCAGCCCGGTCCGCACGTGCCGACCGGCGACATGGTCTACGCCCGGCTGCACGGCAGTCCGCGCATGTACTACTCGTCGTATTCGGACGAATACCTCGACAGCGTCGCCGCCTACCTGGCCGGCAAGGACGGCTGGGCCATCTTCGACAACACCGCCAGCGGCGCCGCCCTGCCCAACGCGCTGACACTGATGAAAAAAACAACATAAGACATGCAGCGCTTGCTTTTTCAAATCTTAGTGTTATAGTTCACTACAACACCACTCCATCAACACACATCAAGGGGACCACATGTATGTCCACGATAGGCTGGAATGACAATGCGCCGATTTATCGGCAGCTCAAGGACAAGGTCATCGGCATGGTGCTCGACGGCCTGCTCAAGCCCGGCGACGCCCTGCCCTCCGTAAGGCAGGTGGCCGCCGATTACCAACTCAATCCGATCACCGTATCTCGCGCCTACCAGGAACTGGTGGACGAAACGCTCGTAGAAAAAAGAAGGGGACTAGGTATGTACGTCACTGACGGCGCCCGCGACAAACTGCTGGCCACTGAACGCGAACGCTTCCTGAACGAAGAATGGCCGCTGATGCTCGAACGCATCCGCCGCCTGGGCCTGGAACTGGAAACCCTGCTCAAGCCTATCGCCCCCGGAGGTGCGTCATGAGCGCGGTCATCACGGCTGGCAACCTCAGCAAGACCTACGGCAAGCAGGCCGCGCTGAACGGCGCCACTTTCACGGTCGAGGCGGGCCGCATTGTCGGCCTGATCGGCCCCAACGGCTCCGGCAAGACCACCACGCTCAAGGCCATCCTCGGCCTGACCCAGTTCGAGGGCGAGCTGACGGTGCTGGGCATGGACCCCCGCAGCCAGCGCGAGGCGCTGATGAACGAGGTCTGCTTCATCGCCGACGTGGCCATCCTGCCGAAGTGGCTCAAGGTCAAGGACGCGATCGACTTTGTGGAAGGCGTGCATCCGCGCTTCGACCGCAGCAAGGCCGAGAAATACCTGGCCAACACCAAGCTCAGCCCGAACATGAAGGTCAAGGCCATGTCCAAGGGCATGGTGGTGCAGCTGCACCTGGCGCTGGTGATGGCGATCGACGCCAAGCTGCTGGTGCTCGATGAACCGACCTTGGGGCTGGACATCCTGTACCGCAAGCAGTTCTACCAGAACCTGCTGGAAGACTACTTCGACGAGAACAAGACCATCCTGATCACCACGCACCAGATCGAAGAGGTCGAGCACATCCTCACCGACCTGATGTTCATCCAGGACGGCAGGATCTCGCTGGCGGCGTCGATGGACGAGGTGGGCGAGCGCTTCACCGAAGTGATGGTCGAGCCGCAGTTCGTGGCGGCCGCCAACGCGCTGCAGCCGATGAGCCAGCGCACCGTGTTCGGCAAGCCCATCATGCTGTTCGATGGCGTGCCGCGCCTGCAACTGTCGACCTTCGGGGAACTGCGCACGCCCAGCGTCGCCGACCTGTTTGTCGCAACGATGAAAGGGACCTACGCATGAAAACGATGAAATGGCTGATCAAGCGCGAGCTGTGGGAACACAAGGGCATGCTGGTCTGGGCCCCCGCCGTCATCGCCGCCCTGATCGCGGCGCTGGCGCTCGGCTCCATCATCATGGGCAACCACCTGAACTTCAACGATGACAGCAACCCGCTCTCGATCGGCTCCGTCACCATCGAAGGCACGGCGCGCACGCGCATCGTGGAGACCATGTCGCAGGCCTACATGGTGTCGGCGATGCCGGTGCTGATGGTGCTGAGCTTTGTGGTGTTCTTCTACTGCCTGGGCGCGCTCAACGACGAGCGGCGCGACCGCAGCATCCTGTTCTGGAAATCGCTGCCGGTGTCGGACCTGTCGACCGTGCTGTCCAAGGTGGCCTTGGCCCTGGTGGTGGCGCCGCTGATCACGTTCGGGATCGGCACCGTGCTGTCGCTGCTGATCCTGTTCGCCGCTTGCGGCGCGGTGCTGGCGCATGGCACCAACCTGTTCGGCGCCATGTTGATGTCGCCGGACCTCTACCTGACCCCGCTGCGCCTGGTCGGCCTGCTGCCGGTCTACATCCTGTGGGCCTTGCCGACGGTGGGCTGGCTGCTGATGGTGTCGAGCATGGCGCGTTCCAAGGTGTTCCTGTGGGCGGTGGGCACGCCGCTGGTGACGTCGCTGTTGCTGGTGTGGGCGGAAAAGATGCTGCACATCGGCATCAACGCCAGCTGGTTCGTCACCCGCATCGTCGACCGCATCCTGCTGGGCGCGATTCCCGGATCGTGGATCATGTTCGAGGCCGACCATGTGCCGCTGCAGCTTGAAGCGCACCGGATGGCGGTGCCGGAGACCATCTTCCGCGGCTCGTGGGCCACGCTGGGCGGCATCAGCGTATGGCTCGGCGTCGCGGCCGGCGTGGCGATGATCGCCACCGCCGTGTGGATGCGTCGCCGCCGCGAAGAGGGTTGAGCGTGGCAGACAAACACTTCCTGAGCGCCGCGCTGCTGGCGGCCGCCGTGGCGGCGCTGCCGGCCACGGCGGCGGAAACGGACACCGGATCGGAGCAGGTTGTCATCATCAACGGCAGCCGCAGCCCGGAAATGCAGCCTTACCGCTACATGCTGTCCGGCCTGGACGCCTTCGACAGCGAGCACGCGTTGGCGCCGAATGCGCAGCAACTGCGCTTCCGCCTGCACGCCAAGAAGAAGGCGCCCGCTGGCAGCTTCGACAACCTGGTGGTGCGCCTGTCCGGCAACGAGACCGACATCCCGGTGCCGCTGGCGGAGGACCACAGCTTCACGCTGCCGCGCAGCGCGGAGGCGGAACGCGACAACGCCGACGTGGTGCTGAACCAGAAGAAGAGCTACTACGGCTGGATGCCGGACGTGCGCAGCGCCGGCGTGCCGGCCGACATGCGGCGCCTGGGCGACATCCGGCTGGAGTGCCGGGTGCTGGTCGCGATCGCGAAGAACTACATCCCCTTCCTGGTGCGCGCGACGATCAACACCCTCATGCTGACCACCGACTGGTGCTCGTTCAAGGACTTCGATATGAGCATGCGCAGCGACCGCGCGATCGCCAGCGCCACGCTGGTGGATGGCGCGCACAGGCTGGAGCTCAAAGTCGGCGAGGATGGGAAAAACTACTCGGTGCCGCTGAACGACAAAGCCTACTCGAACGATGCCCTGATCGAGTTCACCTACGAGTAAACCCGCTGGGGTCAAGTCTGACATTCGGACACGAGCTCTGCTGTAGCGACGCGCTACAGCAGAGCTCGTGTCCGAATGTCAGACTTGACCCCAAATTGTTTATTCGAATTGTTTGCGGAATTCAGCGAACTGCGCGGTCAAGTCTTCGACTTGCTGGCGCAGTTGCTGGACTTCGTGCTCAAGCGCGGCCACGCGGCCGCCCTGCCCCGCCGCGCTGACCGAGCCGCCCAGGCTGGCTGCGGTTTCTTCCCGCGCCAGCGCGTCTTCGCCGCCCAGCAGCTGGCCGTAGCGCGGCTCCTTGGTGCCGGGCGCCAGCGCCAGCCGCGAGACCAGCGGCGGATATTTGTCGATCAGGAATTGCAGCGCCAGCTCGACG
The DNA here is from genome assembly GCF_009857655.1 of Duganella vulcania. NCBI lineage: Bacteria > Pseudomonadati > Pseudomonadota > Betaproteobacteria > Burkholderiales > Oxalobacteraceae > Duganella > Duganella vulcania. The sequence goes on along the minus strand of NZ_WWCX01000003.1, from coordinate 64,599 downwards.
TCGCCCACCGACTTGAAGTCGTGCAGGCGGCCGGTGCGGGTGCGGATCTCGCCGGCGGTCTGCAGGCCGCGCAGCATCAGGATGGTCAGCACGGCCAGCTTGTCCTGCTCCAGCGACCATTTGATGCGCATGCGGTGCTCGTACTTGGTCACGCGCGCGCCCGCCTGCGTGATGCCATTGACGTACTTGCGTTGCATCAGCCGCTGCAGCACGTCGGCCACCGTCTCTTCCGACAGCGCCATCACCGGATCCCGGCTCGACAACTGGTTACAGCCGTTGACCAGCGCATTCAGCGACAACGGATAGTTATCCGGCGTCAGCGCCTCCTTCTCGGCCAGCACGGCCAGCACGCGGATTTCAAACGGGTCCAGCACTTCCACGCCATCGGGCGACGATTCCATATGCGGCTTCCTTATTCAACGAGTTTGTTGAGTTGGTCTGGATTCAATTTATCACAGTCGGGCACGCCCTGACAGTGCAAGCCCGCCGCCTTCATGGTGGCGAGGATGCGTTCGATCTGTTCTTCCTGCTTGACGGCGTGGTTGATCAACCCGTGCAGCGCCTTCGACAGCGGATCGTCGCCGTTCGGCGTGACGCCGTAGGCGCTGAACAGGTTGGCCGTGGCGCTCACCGCCGAGGCCGGCTCCTTCTGCACGATGTGCGCCGGATTGCCGACCGCCGTGGCGCCCGGCGGCACCGGCTTCAACAGCACGGCGTTGGAGCCGACCTTGGCGTATTCGCCCACCGTGAAGCCGCCCAGCACCTTGGCGCCGGCGCCGACGATGACGCCGCGCGCCAGCGTCGGATGGCGCTTGGTGCCGGTGTGCAGCGAGGTGCCGCCCAAGGTCACGCCCTGGTAGATGGTGCAGTCGTCGCCCACTTCGGCGGTCTCGCCGATCACCACGCCGAAGCCGTGGTCGATGAACACGCGACGGCCGATGCTGGCGCCCGGGTGGATCTCGATGCCGGTGACGATGCGCGCCAGGTAGGAAATGAAGCGCCCCAGCCATTTCATCCTGCGCGTCCAGCACCAGTGCGCCCAGCGGTGCATGACGATGGCTTGCAGGCCGGGGTAGCAGGTCAGCACTTCCCAGGCGTTGCGGGCCGCGGGGTCGCGTTCGATGATGCTGTTGATGTCTTGGCGCAGATGATGGAACATGGGGTGTACGATATTGCAACTGAAACGCTCATGGTAGCGTATTCGGTCGGTGGTTGCTGGGAGGCGGCTTGCAGGGAGGGAAAACCAGCGGCCCTCGTAGCAGGCCGCCGGCTGGTCGTATCGCTTAGATCTCTTTGGCGATACGCTGGCGGCGTGCCTCGTACAGACAGACGCCGGATGCGACGGAAACGTTCAGGCTTTCGACCGAACCAAACATTGGAATGCTGACCAGCATGTCGCAGGTCTCGCGCGTCAGGCGGCGCATGCCCTCGCCTTCCGAACCCATGACCAGCGCGGTCGGGCCGGTGAAGTCGGCTTCGTACAGGCCTTTCTCGCCGTCGTCGGAGGTACCGATCAGCCAGATGTCGCGGTCCTTCAGGTCGCGCAAGGTGCGCGCCAGGTTGGTGACGGTGATGTATGGCACGGTCTCGGCCGCGCCGCTGGCGACCTTGGCGGCGGTGGCGTTCAAGCCCACCGCGCGGTCCTTCGGCACGATCACCGCGTGCGCGCCGACGCCGTCGGCCACGCGCAGGCAGGCGCCCAGGTTGTGCGGATCGGTGATGCCGTCCAGGACCAGCAGCAGCGGCGGGCCTTCGATGGCGTCCAGCAGTTCGTCCAGGTTGCGCGCCAGCGCGAGCTGCGAGGCAAACGCGATCACGCCCTGGTGGCGGCGGGTGCCGACAATCTTGTCGAGGCGGGCCGAGTCAACCGGCATCACGCGCACGCCGGCCGCCTTGGCGTTGGCGATCAGGTCCTTCATGCGGCGGTCATCGCGACCCATGTCGACAAAAATCTCTTCCACGGACGAGGCCTCATGACGCAAACGCGAGGTCACGGCGTGGAAACCAAAAATCATTTTATTCTTACTCATTTATCGCTTCTTTTTACTTTTTGAGACAGTCTTCGCTGCTCGGGGTGCTACCGGAGCAGCCGCCCCGGCATTAGTCTTGCGTCCGCCGCGCGACTTGGCGGCGGGCTTGGCCGCGGCCGGCTTGGCGCCAGTCCTGTCGGACTGGCCTTTGGCAGGCTGCGCTTTCGGCACGGCCGGACCAGGCTTGATGTTGGTCTTGCGGTCCTTGGACGGCGCGTCGCCTTTCTCGGCGCGTGGCGGCGGCGCATCGGCACCGGCCAGGCGCAGGTCGATCTTGCGCGCTTCCAGATCCACGCGCACCACCTGCACGCTGACGCGGTCGGTCAGCTGGAACTTCTTGCCGGTGCGTTCGCCGCGCAGTTCGTGGCGGGCGTCGTCGTACTGGAAGTAATCGGCGCCGAGGTCGGTCACGTGCACCAGGCCTTCAACGAACAATTGGTCCAGCTGCACGAAGATGCCGAAGGTGGTCACGCCGGTGATGATGCCGGTGAATTCCTCGCCCAGCTTGTCCTGCATGAAGTAGCACTTGAGCCAGGCTTCGACATCGCGCGACGCCTCATCGGCGCGGCGCTCGTTGGCCGAGCAGTGCACGCCCAGCGCGTCCCACACGGTCAGGTCGACGGCTTTTTTCTCTTTGCCCTCGGCCTTGTCCTTGGCCTGCTGCTTGCGGGTGGCGTTCGAGACGTTGGTGTTCAGCACGCTGGTGCTGGCCACTTTCGGCTCGTACTTCTTACCCAGCAGGATGGCCTTGATGGCGCGGTGCGTCAGCAAGTCCGGGTAGCGGCGGATCGGGCTGGTGAAGTGGGCATAGGCCTCGTACGCCAGGCCGAAGTGGCCGATGTTGTCGGGCGAGTAGACCGCCTGCTGCATCGAGCGCAGCAGCATGGTCTGCAGCAGCGAGGCGTCCGGACGCTCCTTGACCTGCTTCATCAGCGCGGCGTAGTCGCCGGCGGTCGGCTTGTCGCCGCCGTTCAGGTTCAGGCCCACCTGCTTGAGGAAGGTGCGCACCTGCTTGAGCTTTTCAGCGGTCGGGCTGGCGTGGATGCGGTAGGTGCCGGGATGCTTGTGGCGGATCAGCAGGTCGGCCGCGCAGACGTTGGCGGTCAACATGCATTCCTCGATCAGCTTGTGGGCGTCGTTGCGGGTGCGCGGAATGATCTTCTCGATCTTGCCCGACGGGTTGCAGACGATGTAGGTCTCGGTGGTCTCGAAGTCGATCGCGCCGCGCTCGGTGCGCGCCTTCAGCAGCGCGTGGTACACCTCGGACAGGTTCAGCAGGTGCGGCACGATGCCTGGACGGCGCGCGGCCTCGGGGCCCTTGGTGTTGCCGAGGATGTCGGCAACTTCGGTGTAGGTCAGGCGCGCGGCCGAGTGGATCACGGCCGGATAGAACTGGTAAGCCTTGATCTCGCCCTTGGCGGTGACGACGGCGTCGCACACCAGCGTCAAACGGTCGACCGCCGGGTTCAGCGAGCACAGGCCGTTGGACAGCTTCTCCGGCAACATCGGAATCACGCGGCGCGGGAAGTAGACCGAGGTGCTGCGCTCCAGCGCGTCCGCGTCAAGCGCGTCGTTCGGCTTGACGTAGTGGCTGACGTCGGCGATCGCGACGATCAGGCGGTAGGCGTTGCTGCGGCCGATCTTGACCGGTTCGCAGTAGACCGCGTCATCGAAGTCGCGCGCGTCTTCGCCGTCGATGGTGACCATCGGCACGTCGCGCAGGTCGACGCGGTCGGCCAGGTCGGCGTCGCGCACGTGGTCCGGCAGCTTGTTGGCCTGCTTGAGCGCGCCGTCCGAGAACACGTGCGGCACGCCGAACTTGCGCACGGCGATTTCAATTTCCATGCCGGGGTCGTCCAGCGAGCCCAGGATTTCAACGATCTTACCGACCGGTTGCTTGAAGCGCATCGGCTGCTCGGTCAATTCGACGCTGACGACCTGGCCCGACTTGGCCTTGCCGATCGAGCCTTCGACCAGGATGTCCTGGGCGATGCGCTGGTCTTCCGGCGCGACGATCCAGGCGCCGTTTTCGTTCAACAGGCGGCCGATGATGTGGGTGTTAGCGCGCTGCACCACCTCGACGATGGTGCCTTCCGAGCGGCCGCGGCGGTCGACGCCGACCACCTTGGCCAGCACGCGGTCGCCATGCAGCACTTTCTGCATTTCCTTCTCAGGCAGGAACAGGTCCTCGCCCGGCTCGTCCGGGATCACGAAACCGAAGCCGTCCTTGTGGCTGCTGACGCGGCCGGAGATGAAACCGGTTTCGGTGGCCAGCGAGAAGTGGCCGCTGTCGTCGGAGATGATCTGGCCGTCGCGCTGCATGGCGTTCAGGCGGCGCGACAGGACGGCCTGGGCCTCGGTCGCGACCTTCAGCGACTTCGACAGTGCGCGCAGATCGAGCGGCGCCTTGGCGCTGCGGAAGATGCCGAGAATTTCCTCCCGGCTGGGAATGGTATGGGTAGATTGGTTCAAAAGTATTTCTGTAGTTATTATTGACAGTGTTCAGAGGAAATCCGGCCTGGCAAAATCGTCAGGTGCATATATATGACACGACGACAGGCGTAGTGTACTTGGAAACGCCCTGATTGACTAATTTGCGGATCGCGTTGCGGATTCCGGTGGATTTTTCAGGTCGGGCCATTTGACATCCCGCAAAATTCCTCTATAATCTTGGTCTCTCGCAGCGACAACGTTGAAAAACGGTGGCAAAGCGGGAACTGCTAGACAGGGTTGATGTGCAGTATGGAACGAAAGTTCATCTGGCGCGAAACTCTCCCCGTCGCTATAATAGCAGAGTTGTTAAGAAGCATCAGTGCCCACGTGGCGGAATTGGTAGACGCGCATGGTTCAGGTCCATGTGCCGCAAGGTGTGGGGGTTCGAGTCCCTCCGTGGGCACCACAAATTCCGCAAAAAAGCCTCCATCGAGCTGAAAAGCAGATGGGGGCTTTTTTCATTGTCAAGCCGGCGCCGTGCTCCACTCCAGTTTGAGCTGGGCGCCGATCTCGCGCAGCAGTTCGTGCTCGTCGACCGGCTTGCCAAGGAAGGCGTTGGCCCCCACCTGCAGCGAACGCTCCTCCTCTTCCGGCGTCGAACTGGCGGAAATTATCACGACCGGCATGTGGCTGGTGCGGGCGTCGGCGCGCAGGCGGCGGGTGGTTTCGATGCCATCCATGTCCGGCATCACCATATCCAGCAGTACCATGTCCGGCAAGTTGGCCTGCATCTGGCGCAGCGCCGCGACGCCGCTGTCGGCCTCCAGCATGCGGAAGTCCAGCGCGCCCAGCAGGTCGCGCAGCAGGGCGCGATTGGTGGCCACGTCGTCCACCACCATGATGGTCTTGCGCGGCCCCAGGTAGCCCGTGGCGTTGTGGCCGTCGCTGCCGGCCGGGGCCGGCGCCTCCGCCAGCGGCGCGGAGACGTCGAACCAGAAGCGGCTCCCCTGCCCCAGCGTGCTTTCCACCTTGAGTTCGCCACCCATCAGGCGCACCAGCTGGCCGCTGATCGCCAGGCCCAGGCCGGTGCCGCCGGCGCGCCGCGCCGTGTCGCCCACCTGTTCGAATGGCCGGAAGATGGTCTCCACATGATCGGGCGCGATGCCGATGCCGTCGTCGCGCACTTCGAAACGCAGCGCCGCCATGCCGGGCGGAGCGCCCGGCATGGGCATCACGCGCAGGCGCACGGTGCCGCGATCGGTGAACTTGACGGCGTTGCCCAGCAAATTCAGCAGCACCTGGCGCAGCCGGGTCTCGTCGATGCTGATCGCCACCGGCAGCCCGGCCACCAGTTCCAGCTCGAAGTGCAGCTGCTTCTGCTCGGCGCGCACACGCATGATGTCGGCCACCACCGACAGCAAGTCGCCCAGCAGCACCGGCCTGGGATGGAATTCCATCCGGCCCGCCTCCACGCGCGACAGGTCGAGCACGTCGTTGATCAGGGCCAGCAAGTGCTGGCCGCCCTGCTGTATCGTGCCGACGCCGGAGCGCTGCGCCGGCGTCAAGCCCTTGTCGCGCTTGAGGATTTGCGTGTAGCCGAGGATGGCGTTGAGCGGCGTGCGCAGCTCGTGGCTCATCGAGGCCAGGAAGGCGCTCTTGGCGCGGTTGGCCACCTCCGCGCGCTCCATGGCGGCGCGCAGCTCGCTGTTGACCTTCTGCAGCTCGGCGTTGACGGCAGCCAGCTGCGCAGGACTGGGAATGCGCAATGCCACCGGCACCAGCCGCACCAGCACCAGCGCCGTGACCACCGAGGCGGCGGCGGTGATCGCCTTCAGGATCACCGACAGCCAGTAGTCGGGATGCCAGATCACCCAGATGTCGGCCAGGTGCGTGCTGCCGCAGGCCAGGATGAAGGCGCCGAAGGCGATGAACATCCAGTCGAACGGCATATCGCGGCGCTTGCGGATGAAGTACAGCAGCGTGACGGGGATGGTCAGGTAGGCCAGCGCGATCAAGCCATCGGAAATCACGCTCATCCAGAGGATGGACGGCGTCCATAAAAAACAGTGGCCGTGCGGCATGAAGCCCTGGCTTCCGAACCAGTTGCTCAATGTATCCATGGCCTACCTCCTTGGTCTCAGATGACGGGGCCAGCACTCAGGAGCTTACGAAAGTGTGAGCAAACAAGCAAGCAGCAAATCCGCGCTGCGGTTTTCTGCAATCTTTCTCAAAAATCAGCATTTCGTCCTTGACGAGCGCGCGCCGCTCCCCTATGATTCTGGCCTCTGTTGCAGAACACGCAGCAGAAAAGCAGTAACAGTGCCCACGTGGCGGAATTGGTAGACGCGCATGGTTCAGGTCCATGTGCCGCAAGGTGTGGGGGTTCGAGTCCCTCCGTGGGCACCACAGAATTCCGCGAAAAGCCTCCATCGAGCTGAAAAGCAGATGGGGGCTTTTTTCATTGCGGGGCCCTTATTTTACGCCCCGCCCTTGACGGCGCCGCCGCCATGCGGCATGATGCTGCCTCTGTTGCAGAACACGCGGCAGAGAGTAGCAAGCAGTACAGTGCCCACGTGGCGGAATTGGTAGACGCGCATGGTTCAGGTCCATGTGCCGCAAGGTGTGGGGGTTCGAGTCCCTCCGTGGGCACCACAGAATTCCGCAAAAAAGCCTCCATCGAGCTGAAAAGCAGATGGGGGCTTTTTTCATTGGCGCCACCGGAAATTATTTCATAAAAGCACGAGATCTCTATTGACGAGGTAGCCGCCCTCCTTTAAGATTCGGGCCTCTGTTGCAGAACACGCGGCAGTAAAGCAGTAACAGTGCCCACGTGGCGGAATTGGTAGACGCGCATGGTTCAGGTCCATGTGCCGCAAGGTGTGGGGGTTCGAGTCCCTCCGTGGGCACCATAGAATTCCGCAGAAAAGCCTCCATCGAGCTGAATAGCAGATGGAGGCTTTTTTCATTACAGCGCCGCTTTGACGGCGTCCGCCAGCGAGATGGTGGGATGGCCGATCAGCTTGCCCAGCGTGCCGCTGCCGTCGTACAGCGCGCCCTTGGCGGCTTGCGCATCCGAATCGGCGATCAGGTCGGCCAGCGGCGCCGGCAGGCCCACGCTCACCAGCATTTCACGGTAATCCTGCTGCGGCAGGTTGTGGAAAGGGATCTGCTTGCCCGACTGGCGCGACACTTCCGCCGCCAGCTCGCCCAGCGTGAACGCCTGGTCGCCCGCCAGCTCGTACACCTGCTGCACCGGTCCGGCGCTGGCCAGCACGGCCGCCGCCGCGTCGGCGTAATCGGCGCGGGCCGCCGCGGAGATGCGCCCTTCCCCGGCGCCGCCGGCCAGCGCGCCATGCGCCAGCGCCGCGCCCAAGCCGCCCGTGTAGTTCTCGACATACCAGCCATTGCGCAGCAAGGTGTACGGCAGGCCGGAGGCACGCACGGCCGCCTCGGTCTCGCGGTGCTCGGCGGCCAGCGCCAGCGGCGACGTGTCCGCGTGCAGCACGCTGGTGTAGGCCAGCAGGCCGGCCTTGGCGCGCACGGCGGCGTCGACAACGTTGCGGTGCTGCGGGCCGCGCTGTCCGAGCTCGCTCGAGGAAATCAGCAGCACCTTGGCCGCGCCCTGGAAGGCGGCGTCCAGCGAGGCCGGATCGGCATAGTCGGCGCGCCGCACCTGCACGCCCTGCGCGGCCAGGTCGGCCACCTTGGCGACATCGCGCACGGCGGCGACGATCTGCGCGGCCGGAACGGTTTTCAGCAGGCGGGCGATCACCAGACGGCCCAGTTGGCCACTTGCACCAGTAACGATAATCATGTTTTTCTCCTTTGAACAGGCTGCCACGGGGAGGTTTCCGCGCGGTTGGTGCTATGATAGGGTCTACACTTACTAATTGTAAGTACGCACAAAATGGTAAGTACCCCATCCAACCGGAGGAAGCCCAGATGAACCAAGTCAAATCAAGCCGCTCACTGCGCAAGGTGCTGGCCAGCAACCAAGGCGATCCACGCGCCCACGTGCTGGCGGCGGAATGCCCGTCGCGCGCCGTGCTGGGCCACATCACCAGCCGCTGGGGCGTGCTGGTGCTGGTGGTGCTGCTGGACGGCACCCACCGCTTCAGCCAGCTGCGCCGGGAAATCGGCGGCGTCAGCGAGAAGATGCTGGCGCAGACGCTGGACGCGCTGGCCACGGACGGCCTGGTGCTGCGGGTGGCGCAGCAGGTGGTGCCGCCGCACGTGGAGTACAGCCTGACGCCGCTGGGGCGCCAGGCGGCCGAGCGGCTGGAGGTGCTGGTCGATTGGATCGAGGACAATTTCCCGCTGATCCAGCAGGCGCAGCAGGCCGCCGCCCTGGCCGCGGCCTAGTCTTCCTGAAAGGCTTGACCGGGACCGCCCATCCTGTGACACTGGCTGCATCAAGTACTGCGGAGCGGATACCCCACCCATGATGCAGCCGTTACCTCCCGACCAGCCCAACGTCGTGTTGATCGCCACCAACACGAGCTACGATCTCGCCACGCTCAGGACCATGCTGGCCCCGCACGGCCTGGCGGTCGAGCAGGTGCGGCGCGGCGACGAGGCCCTGGCGCTGGCCACCGGCGGCAAGGTCGCCCTGGCGCTGCTGGACGTGGCGCTGGCCGGCAGCGCGCGGCTGGAGTTGTGCGGGCGCCTGCGCGACGCCTGCGGCGGCAAGCTGCCGCTGTTCCTGTTGTCCTCCACACCCTCGCCCGAGGAGCGCGAGCGCGCCCGCGAGGCCGGCGTCAGCGCCTACCTGCCGCTGTCCTTCCCCACCGAGGACCTGGCTGAGAAAATCCTGCTGCAACTGAAGGCGATCACGCCCGCGCCGGCGCCAGACGGGCTGCCGAGCATGGCGACGCTGGAGGTGAACTACCACCACATGCTGGCCGGCTCGCCGGACGCCATCCTGCTGATGCAACGCGGCAGCAACCGCGTGCTGGACGTCAACCGCGCCACCCGCCTGCTGTTCGGCATGACCGAAACCGAGCTGCTGCAGGCCAGGCTGCCGGAGCTGTGTCCGCCGCGCCAGCCGGACGGCCGCGCCTCGTCCGAGGCGTTTGCCGGCTATGTCGACCGGGTGATGGCGGGTGGCGTGCAGGTGTTCGAGCTGACGGTGCTGCACAGTTCCGGCCGCCAGGTGGCGTGCGAACTGCGCATGGTGCCGCTGAACACGCCCGAGCACCGGGTGATGCATGTACGCATCGTCGACGTCAGCAGCCGCAAGCGGGCCGAGGAACTCCGCGACGGCAAGAACCTGGTGCTGGAAATGATCGCGCGCGGCGCGCCGCTGAAGGACACGCTGGAGCAGCTGGCGCGCCTGATCGAAGCCCAGGCGCCCCCGGTGCTGTGCTCGGTGATGCTGGTGGCGCCGGACGGCGTCACGCTGCAGGTGGCCGCCGCCCCCAGCCTGCCGGCCGCGTACCTGGCAACCGTCGACGGCCTGCCGTCGGGCCCGGTCGCCGGCTCCTGCGGGACCGCCGTGCACCGCAAGGAGACCGTGGTGGTCAGCGACATCCTCAACGATCCGCTGTGGGCGCCCTACAAGGAGACGGCCGTGCAATACGGCCTGCGCGCCTGCTGGGCCATGCCGATCCTGCTCGATCCCGGCACCGTGCTGGGCAGCTTCGCCATGTACTACCGCGAACCGCGCAGCCCGACCAACGAGGACCGCCAGCTGATCAAGGCCGCCACCCACCTGGCCGGCATCGCCATCGCCAGCACCCGGCGCGAGGCCGAACTGCTGCGCCACCGCGAGCACCTGGAAGAGCTGGTGCAGGCCCGCACCGCCGAACTGCAGCGCGCCAAGGAGGATGCCGAGCACGCCAACGAGGAACTGTCGACCGCGCTGGAGAACCTCAGCATGACGCAGGAAGAGCTGGTGCGGCGCGACAAGCTGGCCGCGCTGGGCGCGCTGGTGGCCGGCGTGGCCCACGAGCTCAACACGCCGATCGGCAACTGCCTGACCATGGCCGGCAGCATGAGCGAACGCACGGAGGCGCTGCGGCGCGACCTGGACGGCGGCCTGCGGCGCTCGGTGCTGGCCGAATATCTGCAACAGGCCGCCGACGCCGACGACGTCGTGCTGCGCAACCTGAAACGCGCGGCCGCGCTGGTGGACAGCTTCCGCCGCACCGCGGTCGACAACACCAGCTCGCAGCGCAGCCGCTTCGTGCTGGGCGACCTGGTGGCGCAGCTGCTGCAGGCCAGGCAGGCCGAGGTCAAGCAGCACGGACTGGAACTGGTGGAGGAGATCGAACACTGGCTCGAGCTCGACAGCTATCCCGGCCCGCTGGGCCAGGCGCTGGAAAACCTGATCGACAATTGCATCGCGCACGCTTTCGAGGGCCGCACGCAGGGCACCATCACGATCCGCGCCCAGGACATCGGCAACGGCGAGATCGCCGTCTCGGTCGGCGACAACGGCGTCGGCATCCCGGCCGCCAACCTGGCGCGCATCTACGATCCCTTCTTCACCACCCGGCTCGGCGCCGGCGGTTCCGGCCTGGGCCTGTACATCACGCACAACATCGTCACCGGCGTGCTGGGCGGACGCATCGAGACCATCAGCACGCCGGAGGCCGGCACCACGGTCACCCTGCGGCTGCCGCGCGTCGCGCCGTGCTGAGGCGGCCCCAATAATTTTCTTTCTCGCAATTATTGCGGTCGTATAATAGGTTGCGGCAAGACCGGCAACCAGCCGGCAGTCAGCGGGGAGACCATCAGTGCACCCACATCCTGCCCAGACAGAGAAGATGGACATGGCAAGCCTGCGCTGCGAATTTCGCGACGCCGCGGCCGAGCGGGCGTTCCTGCGCCACCACCTGGCCATGACGCAGGCGCAGCTGCGCGTGACCTTTGTCTTCTGCTCCCTGTTTTACCTGTGCTTCGCCGCCTCCGACATAGCATGGCTGGGCTACAGCGTGCGCACGGCGATGCTGATCGGCGCGCGCCTGGCCGTGGCCGGCGTGGCCTTGGGCAGCCTGATCGTGCTGCGGCGCCGGCCCGGCTCGATTCCCGTCACGCGCGGCGTGGCCAGCGTGGTGGAAATAGCCGGCGCGGCCGGCTTCCTGCTGATCGCCGCGCTGCGCCCCGCCGAGTTTGCGCTGCATGCGATCTCGATGTCCATCGTGGTCACCGTGATCTACATCTACATTCCGAACCGCCTGCTGTACGCGGCCGCGATCGCCGCACCGGCCACGCTGGGCTTCATCATGCTGGCCATCCAGCTGGGCGACCTGCGGCGGGTCGAGCTGGGCACCATGGCCGCGCTGCTGACGCTGACCAACCTGTTCGGCTACGTGGCGGCGCGCCGCTACCAGCAGCTGCTGCGCGACGAGTACAAGGCCCAGATGGTGCTGAAGAACCTGTCCGTGCGCGACCCGCTGACCGGCTGCTACAACCGGCGCCACCTGCACGAGCAACTGCTGGAAACGGAAATCGCCCGCGCCCAGCGCTACCGGCTGTGCCTGACGGTCATCATGAGCGACCTGGACCACTTCAAGGTGGTCAACGACACCTACGGCCACAACGGCGGCGACGCCGTGCTGCAGCGCTTCGGCGCGCTATTGCAATCGATGACGCGCGACGGCGTCGACAGCGTGGTGCGCTACGGCGGCGAGGAATTCCTGCTGATCCTGCCGGAGACCGACCTGGCCGGCGGCGCGCTGCTGGCCGAGCGGCTGCGGCACGCGCTGGCCGACACGCCGGTCGAGCACGAAGGACGGCAGATCGCCATCACGGCCAGCTTCGGCGTGGCCAGCATCGATTTCGCCACCTCGGCGCACGACGCCCACCTCAACATGATCGCCGCCGCCGACGAATTGCTGTACGCTGCCAAGAATGGCGGCCGCAACCGCGTCTGCACCCGACAACTGACTTAAGACATGATCCACATCAAACGAAGCGTGGCCATTCTGCTGGCCCTCTGCTGCACCAGCCTCAACGCAGGCCCGGCGCCCTGGTACAAATGGCGCAGCAAGATCGACAACTACCTCAGCTGCTCGCAGACGCCGCTGGGGCCGGGCTGGGTCAAGGACTCTGGCCCCTATAAAGATAGCCGTTGCGAAAAGTTGGTTCTTGCTAAATAATGGACCAGCACTCACAGGGGGAACCCCAGGGCAGTACTGGCTACATTTCATCATCTTGAGGAGACTGTATGTTTACGAATCCCGAACAATTTGCCAACGCCACCAAAGCACTGTTTGAATTTCAGCTCGAGACCTTCAACACCCTGACCAGCAAAGCCGTCCAAGGCGTCGAGCAAGTCGTCGCCCTGAACATGGCCACCGCCAAGACCCAGCTGGAAGACGGCCTCGCCGCCGGCAAGGAAATCAGCCAGGCCACCGACCCGAAAGCCGCGATGTCGCTGGCCGCCGCCAAGGTCCAGCCCGGCATGGCCGGGGCCGCCGCCTACAACCAGCAGCTGGGCACGATCATCGCCGAGATCCGCGAAGAATTCACCCGCGCCGCCGACGCCCACATGACCGAAGCCAAAAGCACGCTCAGCGCGCTGATCTACGACGTCACCAAGAACGTGCGTCCCGGCTCGGAAAACGCCGTGCAGATCGTCAAGACCGCGATCGACAACGCCTTCAACGGTTACGAACAAGTCACCACGGCCACCAAGCAGGCCGTGCAGGCAGTCGAAGCGCAGATCGCCAAGGCCAGCGAACTGGTCGAGAAAAACACCGTCAAACCGGCCAAGGCCGCGAAAAAATAAGCTGTCCAGTCTCCTCCCGCCAGCCAGGCCCGCGCGCCTGGCTTTTTATTTTGCTGGGCGTGCGCCGCCAAATGCGATATACTGTACATAAACACAGTTAATCGCGCAGCTATCCCCGGCAATGATCAAAGTTCTGGAAAATCCCTTTTATTACCTGGACAACTTCCATCAGGTACTGACGTGGATAGGCGCGCGCTACGACGATTTGCTCAACGCCGAGGAGCGCGCCTTCATCACCGCCTTCCCCACGCTGCCGCAAGCGTCGCGCGCGCTGTTCGTGCGCATGGTGATGCGCAAGGGGACGGTGTTCCGCGCCAGCAAACTGGTGTACGCGGAAATCGGCAGCACGCACGAGGCGGCCCGTCCGCTGGCAGCCCTGGGCCTGATCGAGGAAGACCCGGCACTTGACCTGGAACAGTTATTCGAGCTGCTGCAAAAGCCCGAGATCGGCAAGATCTTCCAATTGCCGCCCCACCTGCGTCAACTGCGCAAGGCCGATCAACTGGAGGCGCTGCGCGCGCAGTACGAGGGCGAGCACCGCTACTCCAACTGGTACCAGGACTCGGGCGACCACTGCTACCGCAACCTCACGCAGGAACTGTGCGACCGCCTGCGCCTCATCTTCTTCGGCAACTACCACCAGGACTGGACCGAGTTCGTACTGTCCGACCTGGGCATCTACCAATACGAAAAAGTGGACTTCTCGCCGGCCGCGCGCGGCTTCCGCAGCCGGCGCGACATCGACGACTTCCTCGCGCTGCGCCGCTGCTACGAGCGCTTCGTCGATGGCGAGGCGCCGGCCGACGTGATCCGCGACCTGCCGCCCTGCCCCGACGATAACGAATGGCTGCGCAGCCGCCGCGACAAGCTCACCTTCCAGATCGCCCAGCATCTCGAGAAGCTCGGCGACTGGCCGGCCGCGCACCAGCTGTACGCCGGCTGCGACTACCCCGGCGCCCGCGCGCGCGCCGTGCGCGTGCTGGAGAAAGACGAACAACCGCGCGCCGCCTTCGAGCTGCTGCAAACGGCATTGCTGGCGCCCGAAAGCGAAGCGGAGCGCCAGCAGCTGCTGCGCATGGCGCCACGCCTGGCGCGCAAGCTGGGCCACGCCAAGCCGCCGCCGCAAACGCCCGCGCAACCGCAGCGCATCGACCTGAGCCTGCCTCCACCACCGGAGCCGAACTACGTCGAGTTCGTCGTGCGCGACCATCTTACGCGCGACGACGCCCCGGTCTACTACGTCGAGAACGCACTGATCAATTCGCTGTTCGGCCTGCTGTGCTGGGACGCCGTGTTCAGCCCCATCCCCGGCGCCTTCTTCCATCCCTACCATCGCGGCCCGGCCGACCTGCACAGCGCCGATTTCCAGCGCCGCCGCGCGCAGCAGTTCGCCGCCGCGCTGTCCCAGCTGGACGGCGACCAGTACCGCGCCACGATACGCGCCAACTTCGCCGCCAAGGCCGGCATCCAGTCGCCCTTCCTGTACTGGGAGGCGCTGGACCCGGCGCTGCTCGACCTGGCGCTGGACTGCATCCCGGCGCTGCACCTGAAGCGCGCCTTCGAACGCATCCTGGCCGACATCAAGGCCAACCGCAGCGGCTTCCCGGACCTGATCCAGTTCTGGCCGGCCGAGCGCCGCTACAACATGATCGAGGTGAAAGGCCCCGGCGACCGCCTGCAGGACAACCAGCTGCGCTGGATCGACTACTGCGCCACGCACGACATGCCGATCTCGGTCTGCTACCTGCAATGGGCGGCATGAGCGCGCAGCCCCGGTACACCATCGCCGTGCGCGCGCTGTGCGAGTTCACCGCCAAGACCGGCGACCTCGACCTGCGCTTCACACCCTCGCCCACCGCGCAGGAAGGCATCGCCGGCCACGCCGTCGTGACGTCGCGGCGCGGCGACGATTACCAGACCGAGCTCGCGCTGTCCGGCGATTTCGGCCCGCTGCGCGTGCGCGGCCGCGCCGACGGCTACGATGCGCGCGCCAACCGCATCGAGGAAATCAAGACCTATCGCGGCGACCTGAAGAAGATGCCCGACAACCAGCGCCAGCTGCACTGGGCGCAGGTCAAGGTCTACGGCCACCTGTTGTGCCAGGACCAGGGACTGGACAAGGTCAACCTGGCGCTGGTCTACTTCGACATCGGCAGCCAGAAGGAAACCGTGCTGCAAGAGACGCATACCGCCGCCAGCCTGCAAGCCTGGTTTGAACAGCAGTGCACGCTGTTCCTGCAATGGGCGCAACAGGAACTGTCGCACCGCGCCGAACGCGACGCGCAGCTGAAGGCGATGCGCTTCCCGCATGGCGACTTCCGCCCGGGCCAGCGCCAGCTGGCCGAGGCCATGTACAAGGCCAGCAAGCGCGGCTTGTGCCTGCTGGCGCAAGCGCCCACCGGCATCGGCAAGACCGTCGGCAGCCTGTTCCCCATGCTGAAGGCCAGCGCCGAGCATGGCGTCGACAAAGTGTTCTTCCTGGCCGCGAAGACCTCGGGCCGGCAGATGGCGCTGGACGCGGTCGAAGTGATCCGCGCGGGCGCGCCGCTGCTGCCGCTGCGCACGCTGGAGATGGCGTCCAAGAGCACCGCCTGCGTCAACCCGGACAAGGCCTGCCACGGCGATTCCTGCCCGCTGGCCAAGGGCTTCTATGACCGCCTGCCGGCCGCGCGCCAGGCCGCGCTGGACATCATGCTGCCGCCCGCGTCCGGCGTCGGCGCGACCCTGCTCGCGCTGGACCGCGACACATTGCGCGCGGTCGCGCTGGCGCACGACGTCTGCCCCTACTACCTGAGCAGCGAGATGGCGCGCTGGTGCGACATCGTCATCGGCGACTAC
Organism: Duganella vulcania; assembly: GCF_009857655.1. Taxonomy (NCBI): domain Bacteria; kingdom Pseudomonadati; phylum Pseudomonadota; class Betaproteobacteria; order Burkholderiales; family Oxalobacteraceae; genus Duganella; species Duganella vulcania. The sequence continues at coordinate 48,564 of NZ_WWCX01000003.1, read as the reverse complement.
AACTACTACTTCGACCTCAGCGCCATGCTGCACAGCCTGACGCTGCTCAACGACTGGAAGGTCAACGTGCTGGTGGACGAGGCGCACAACATGGTCTCGCGCGCGCGCAAGATGTACTCGGCCGACATGGAGCATGCGTCGCTGCGCCTGCTGCGCAAGGTGGTGCCGGAGGAACTGAAGAAGCCGCTGGACCGCGTGCACCGCCAATGGAACCAGCTGGAGAAGGACCAGACGGCCGAGTACCAGTCGCACGCCACGCTGCCGGAAAAATTCATGGGCGCGCTGCAGACGGCGGCCACCGCCATCGGCGACTACATGGCCGAGCGCCCGTCGTACGTCGACGCCGACCTGCAGGAGTTCTATTTCAACGCGCTGCTGTTCACGCGGCTGGCCGAGAGCTTCGGCGACCACGCGCTGTTCGACATCGAAAAATCCGAAGGCGCGCGCGCCAGCCATTCCAACTCCGTGCTCTGCATCCGCAACATCGTGCCGGCGCCCTTCCTCAAGCCGCGCTTCGAAAGCACCCACACCACCGCGCTGTTCTCGGCCACGCTCAGCCCATGGAACTACTTCGGCGACATGCTCGGCATGCCCGACACCACCGCCTGGGTCGATGTCGAATCGCCGTTCGTGGCCGAGCAGCTGTCGGTGCAGGTGGCCGCGCACATCTCCACGCGCTACCAGCACCGCCAGCAATCGCTGCGCCCGATCGCCGAGCTGATGGGCGAGCAGTACCGCCGCCAGCCCGGCAACTACCTGGCCTTCTTCAGCAGTTTCGACTACATGGAAAAGGCCGCCAACCAGTTCGCCGAACATTACCCCGAGGTGCCGGTGTGGCGCCAGTCGCGCCGCATGGACGAGACGGAACGCGCGCAGTTCCTGGCCCGCTTCACGCTCGACAGCGCGGGCATCGGTTTCGCGGTGCTGGGCGGCTCCTTCGGCGAGGGCGTGGACCTGCCCGGCGCGCGCCTGATCGGCGCCTTCGTCGCCACGCTCGGCCTGCCGCAGATCAATCCGGTCAACGAGCAGATCCGCCAACGCATGGACGCCATCTTCGGCGCCGGCTACGACTACACCTACACCTACCCCGGCATGCAGAAGGTGGTGCAGGCGGCCGGCCGCGTGATCCGCACGCAGTCGGACCGCGGCACGGTCTACCTGATCGACGACCGCTTCGGCCGCCCGGAAATACAACAGCTGATGCCGGCCTGGTGGCGCATCGAACGCAGCGCCGCGCCGGCGCAGTGAATCGGCGCTTGTCCGTCCATAGCCATATGCAATCAACAGTCGCAAACATGTCTGCTATATTGGGTTGACTGGTGTTCCACGCGCCCCGCCTCTGCGCGTATGGCAGGTGATTGTCGACTCACCCAGACTCCGTGAGCCTTAGGTTTTCAGAAATGATGACATGAGACTACGGGAAAATACGCGCCTGGCCATCGCGATCCAACACGCCATCCTCATCGACGCCACCGTCGGTGCCGCCCATGCGTGGGCCTACCTCAGCGCGCTCGACGTGCCGCAATCGACCATCCTGCGGGTGCTGTCCAGCACCGGCAGGCGGCGCGCCTCCGACCCGCAAGCGGCGCGCCAGGTGACTACTGGATGACCGCGCGGATCTTCTGGTAGCCGCTGCGGCTGACCGGAACCTTGCCGCCGTCCTTGAGGATGGCGACGTAGCTGTCCTTGGTGGCCTGTTCGATGCGATCGACGCAGGCGATGTTGACGATCCACGAGCGGTGGATGCGCAGGAACTGCCCGGGGTCCAGTTGCGCCTCCAGCTCCGCCATGCGCTGGTTCTTCAGGTAGGACTTGCCCTCCGAGCGGATCTGCACATAGTCGTCCTGCGCTTCGATCACCTCGATCTTGTCGCTGTTGATGACGTGGACCTTGGCGCCGTCGCGTATCAGCACGCGGCCCAGCGGCTTGTTGCGGGCGGCCGCCTCGCGCACCATGTTCTCGACGGCGGCGTCGCCGTCGCCCTTGCCCAGGTTGGCGCGCGCATGGGCCAGCGCCTGGTCGAAGCGCTGCTGGCTGAAGGGCTTCAGCAGGTAGTCGAGCGCGTGGAACTCGAAGGCCTTGATCGCGTACTGGTCGTAGGCGGTGGCGAAGATGTAGCGCGTCTTGCGGCCCGCCAGTTCAGCCACCTCGAAGCCGTCCAGCTTGGGCATCTGGATATCCAGGAACACCAGGTCCGGCGCCAGCTCGGTGATCGCCTTGACGGCCTCGAAGCCGTTGGCGCATTCGGCCACCACCTCCACGTCCGGGTGCTCGGCCAGGTACTCGCGCACGACGCCGCGCGCCAGCATTTCATCGTCGACGATGATGATACGCATGCTCTACTCTCCCTCTTCGCCTGTTTGCGCGGGCATCGCGATGTCCACGCCAAAGCTGTCTTCGTGACGTCCCCAGTGGATGCTGGCTTCGTGCTTGTAGGCGCCGGCCAAACGCTGGCGCACATTGGTCAGGCCGATGCCGTGGCCTTCGCTGCGGTTGGACGACATGTCCGGGTCCACCGGATTGTCGACGCGGATGTGCAGCATCGAGCCGGCGCGGCGCGCCGTCACCCGTATCGTGCCGCCGTCCGGCATATTGCAGATGCCGTGCTTGACGGCGTTCTCCACCAAGGGCTGGATGATCATCGGCGGCACCAGGCAGGCGGCGGCTTCCGCCTCGACCTGCTCCTCCACCTGCAGCCGCGCGCCGAAGCGCACCTGCTCGATCGCCAGGAAGTGGCGTATCAAGCGCATCTCCTCGTCCAGCGTGACCTTCTTGTGCGCCTCCATGCCTAGGCTCTGGCGGAAGAAGCTGGCCAGTTCCAGCGTCATGCGGCGCGCCGCCTTCGGGTCCTGCGAGGTCAGCGCGCTGATCGAATTGAGGCTGTTGAACAGGAAGTGCGGATCGATCTGCGTGCGCAGCATGCGCAGCTCGGCCTCCTGCGCCATCAGCAGCGATTCCAGCTCGCGCTGCTCGGCGCTCTTGGCGCGCACGAACTCGATCACCAGGTAGTGCACCGCCGCCGCGAAACCGTACAGCAGGATGCCCAGGCCGACGATCAGCGCCGACAGCTGCGGGCTGAAAGCGATGCCGGCCCACGACACGCCCAGCATCTGGCAGGCGCCGTTCCAGGCGCGCCCCACCGCCAGCCACAGGAAGCCCGACACCGCCGCCGCCACCGTCAGCACCAGCGCGGTGGCGGCGGGCCGCTTGCCGCCGAGCGGATAGGCGCGGCACACGTAGTAGGCCGAATAGCCGGCGGCGAACGCATACAGCAGGTTCAGTGGAATCGCGAACGCCATGGCGTTGGCCAGCGGCGCGTCGCCGGCCAGCGAGATCACGCCGCCCAGCGCGATCCCGAGGAACAGCCACACCAGCAGGTAGATGACGATGCCGCGCCGGCTGGAGGAAATCTCCTGCATGCTCTAGTTACGCACTTCCAGGCCGCCCATGATGGCGTAGCCGCGCACGATCAGGCGCTTGGCCGGCGTGGGCGGCGGCACGGTCTTCTCCTCGAAGCCGCCCATGATCGGCGTGCCTTCCAGGACCACGGTCCAGTCGATCGGCACCTTGATGGTGATCCCGCCGAACATCGAGAACACGTTCAGCACCGCCTCGCCGTTGATCGAGCTTTGACGCAGGTCCAGGTCGCAGCCTCCCATGACCGCGGTGATCTCGCCGCCGCGGAAGTCCGGCGACGTGATGCGTCGCTTGAAGCCACCCATGATGGCCGTGACGTTGACGACCGAATCGTCGCTGGTCTTGTCGAGCATGTCGGCGCGCGGCTCGAAGAAGGAGCGGCCGGTGGTGGACTTGAACATCACCGACAGGCCGGCGGCGATCAATATCAAGGGCCACAGCGAGCGCCAGGCGATGTCGATGAAGCCGGTCTCCTTCAGCAGGATCAGGCTGCCGACCAGTATCAGCGCGCCGCCGACCACGGCGCCGGACGTGGTGCGGGTCTGCACCACCTTCAGGATGCCGAAGAAGATCAGCGCGGTGGGCCACAGGTGCAGCGTGAAGTCCAGGTCCAGCCAGCCCAGGTTATCGAGCAGGAACACCATGCCGATGATGACGACGGCCACGCCGACGACCAGTTGCGAGGCGGGATCGCGTTGACGTTTCGAGCTCATTTCTGCTCCTTGATCGAGGCGGAGATATTTTCCAGCAAAGGACGCAGCACCAGGCCGATGCCGCAGGCGACCACCAGGGCCGGCCAGGTTTCGCCGAAGCCCAGGCCCCAGATGTGGTTGAACGAAACGTACCACCAGCCGGCCAGGAAGATCTCCCACAGGCCGTTGAGGAAGTAGCGCGGTGTGGTCGGCGGAATGATCTTGGTCACGCCGGAGATCACCAGCAGCCATGGCCACCAGCGCCAGAAGTTCGCGGGGTTGAAGTCCAGATCGATGATGTCGGCGCGGTCCAGCAGCAGCACGGTGCCGGCGATGACCAGCGCCATGCCCCAGACCATTTGCTGGCGCCAGCGGTAAGCGGTATGAATACTCATGTCAGTCCCCAAAGTCGGTATGGATGTAACGATACCGGGGAACCGCGGGCGGGGAAACCGCTATTCGGCGAACGGCGGAAAAGGGCCGGTGAACGGCGAAAAAAATCAGCTGCGGCCGTTACCGACCTTTTGTTCGAACCCCATCATGCCCCAGCCGAGCTGGCGCCGGATCTCGTCCGGGGTCGGCGGCGGCTGGACTGCATGCGAACGGCGCTCAAGGTAGGCGCGCACCAGGAACTTCGATGGATGAGTAGTCTGCGACATGATGGCCTCCCTGCGGTGCCGACGCGTTGTTGGTGCCGATATTCGAGGCTATCGGCTCACCTGCTGCCGGCGCGCTCACCGGGTTGGTCCGGGAGCTGCTCCAAGCACGCAAGGCCAGTGTAGCGCCGCACCGGATAGGTATCTGTACGGCGCCGCACACTGTGCCGCTTCAGAGTTTCTGCTGCAGGAACTCGAGGAAGCAGCTGATGCGCTGGGCCAGCTGGGTGTTGCGGTAGTAGACCGCGTGGATCTGCTGGCAGTAGCCGGTGTTGGCGTCTTCGAGGATGCGCACCAGGCGCCCCGCCTCGATGTCGGCGCGGGTCATGAAGTCCGCCAGGCAGACGATGCCCTGGCCGGTCAGCGCCAGCTGGCGCAGCGTCTCGCCGCTGGAGGCCGCGATCGACGGCGTGATCGGCAGGCTGTTGCCGGCCGCGTGGCGCAGCGGCCAGTTGTTGCCCTGCTCGTACTGCGCGAAGCCGATCAGCGAGTGGCGCGCCAGTTCCTGCGGCGTGTCCGGCGTGCCGTGGCGGCGCAGGTATTCCGGGCTAGCCAGCACGTGCAGCGGGCTCGATGTGAGCGCGCGCGCATGCAGCGTCGAATCGGTCAGCGTGCCGATGCGGATGGCGATGTCGGTGCGGTGCTCGATCAGGTCGGTGATCTGGTCGTTGCTGCTCAACTCCAGCTTGATCTCCGGGTACAGCGCGCGGAACTCGGCCATGTGCGGCACCACGCAGTGGAGCATGAACGGCGAAGCCGCGTCCACGCACAGGCGGCCCGCAGGCTTCTGGCGGCGGATGCGGATGGTTTCCTCGGCTTCTTCCATTGCGCCGAGGATGGCGCGCGCGCGTTCGAGGAACAGGTGTCCCTCTTCGGTCAGTTCCATGCGGCGCGTGGTGCGGGTCAACAGCGAAGTGGCCAGCTTGTCCTCCAGCCGCGACAGCGCGCGGCTGACGCCTGACGTGGTCTGGCCGAGGTGGACCGAGGCGGCACTGAGGGTGCCGCTGTCGATCACGGTGATAAAGGTTTTCAGGTCGTCGGAATTAATATCCACTGGTGCTCTACTCTCGAAATCCTACAGTTGTACAGGTGCTTCACGCTACATACAGCAATACCGCGCCAAAATGGCAGGCGCTGCCGCCCAGCACGAACAAGTGCCAGACGCCGTGGCCGTAGCTCCATTTGTGGTCGGTGACAAAGAAGGCGATGCCCACCGTGTACACCACGCCACCGGCCGCAAGCCAGGCGAATCCGGACCAGCCCAGCGCGTCGATCAGCGGGCTGGCGCCGATCACGCCGACCCACCCCATCGCCACGTAGATCAGCAGCGACAGGACGCGCGCGCCCTTGGCGAACCAGATTTCCTGCAAAATGCCGATTAGTGCCAGTCCCCAGACCACGCCGAACAAGGACCAGCCCCACGGTCCACGCAGGCTGACCAGCGTGAACGGCGTGTAGCTGCCGGCGATGAGCAGGTAGATGGCGCAATAGTCCATCTGCCGCAGCACGTCCTTGGCGCGGCCGCGCAGGCTGTGGTACAGCGTCGACGTCAGGTACAAACCCAGGAGCGTGGCGGCATAGATGCTGAAGCTGACCACTTTCCACGCGTCGCCGCTGCGCGCCGCCTGCACAATCAGCAGCGTGCCGCCGATTGCCGCGAGCGCGGCGCCCACGGTGTGAGTGATGCTGTTGAAGCGCTCTCCGTAATACATATGTGTTTCCAATACAGTGAGGCAGCAGCGGAAAGCTGCGGCCTCGAGCATTGTATAGCGCATTTCATAACGGTGCTGCGGGTTTCACCTTGCCGCCTGTTCCGCGCGACTGTACACAATTTGGCAATTAGCAAAAACTTAATCGTAACATATAAGGAATTAATGCAAAGCAATGTTACAAATTTTTAGACAACAATTGACGGCCATGTGACATCTGTCGCATAATCATCCCATCTGTCGCAGAAAGGCTAAACCATGAGCATCCCGATTCCCATCCCGTCGGTCACCGAGCTGACCTTGCTGAAAGCGCTGTGGAAACAGCAGCCGCTGAGCGCCCGCGAGCTGCACGACGCGGTCGCCGACGAACTGGACTGGTCATTCTCGTCCACCCGCAAGACGCTGGAGCGCATGCTGGACAAGCAGATGCTGGCCCAGCACACCGCGCATGGCGTCAACGTCTACAGCGCGCGGCTGGAAAAGGTCGGCACGCTGGCGGCCTTCGCCCATGATTTCGGCAGCCGCGTGATGGAGATGGCGGCGCCGCTGCCGGTCACCATGTTCACCGGCAGCAAACTGGTCGACCAGGCCGAGCTGGCGCAACTGGAGCAGCTGCTGCAGGACTGGCCGTCCGACGAGGCCGGCAAGCCATGATGATCGCCTACCTGGTGCTGTTCAAATGGATGCTGGCCAGCGTCAGCTGCGTGCTGGCCGGGACGCTGGTGTGGGCGCTGCTGGCCGTCGCGCTGCGCCGCTGGCCCGCGCTGCTGCCGCGCCGCGCGCTGTGGCTGGCGGCGCAAGGCGTGACGGCCGGCGCCGCGCTGCTGGCCCTTATGCCACACAGCACGCAGCACAGTTTGGCGCCGACCGTGACGCTGAGCGCGGCCGAGTCGTCGGCTATCCGCGACGCGCTGCCGTCGCTGGCCGGCGCGGCGCCGGAGCATACCTCCGAGGCCGTCGCACCAGCCGCCTCGGTCGCCGCAGCAGTCGCCGTCGCACCGGCGGCATCGCAGGCGCAATTCAATGATGCCGGCGACTCCGACCTGCCTCCCCTCGCCCTGGTCCTGCCTGTCGCCTGGACGCTGGTGTATGCGGCCGGCCTGGCGGGGATGCTGGCGCGCTGGCTGCGCGCGCGGCGCGTCTGGCGTGGCTTGCTGGCCGCGTCGCAGCGCCTGTCGCCGCGGGAGCTGCGGGCGCACTGGGCCTTCGACACCGCGCAGCTAACCGAAATCGCCAGCCACCGCCTGGCCGTGATGGAGACCGACGCCGCCATTTCGCCGATGCTGGTCGGCGTACGGCGCCCGGTGCTGCTGCTGCCGCGCCACCTGCGCGGCTTCAGCACCGAACAGCAGCACATGGTGATCGCCCACGAACTGCACCACTGGCGCGCACGCGACCCGCTGTGCCTGGGCGTGGCGGCCTTGCTGCAAACGGTATTCTGGTTCAATCCGGCGCTGCGCTGGATGAACGGCAAAATGGAATGGGCGCTGGAGCTGACCTGCGACCAGCGCGTGCTGGCCGGACGCCCGCAACAACAGCGCAAGCAATACGCCGCCGCCCTGCTGCTGCAATGGAAAGCGCAAACGGCGGCGATGCCGACCGGCGGCGTGGCCTTCGGCGGCATCGACGGCGCCACTGCCACGGCCCGCATCCGCCAGATGCAACAGGCGGCGCTGCCGGTGCCCAGCAAGGCCGCCGCGTGGAGCGTCGCCGCGTTAATGGCCACCGTGCTGGCCGGCGGCGCCCTGCTGCAGCCTGCACTGGCCTTTAACGTGGACCGCCAGCTGGCACCCGCGCCGCTGCTGTCCGCACCTGCCGCCAATACCGCGATGCCGGTTGCGCGCCCTGCGGACGGCAACGCGGCAGCCGCGTCGCCCGTCGATAAAGCCTGGCGCAATCCGCTGGACAAGATGCGCGTCACAGGGCTGTTCGGCGTGCGGCGCGATATGCTGGTCACGCCGCATAAAGGCATCGACATAGCGGCACCAAGCGGGACGCCAGTGCATGCGGTGGCGGACGGCGTCGTGGTCAGCGCCGGACAGCTGACCGAGAACGCCAGCCGTTACGGCAAGACAGTCATACTCCAACACGGCGCACAGCGCACGCTGTACGCGCACCTGACCAGCATGAGCGTCAAGCCCGGCGCCATCGTGAAGGCCGGCCAGCAGATCGGCACCGTCGGCGAAACCGGCTTCGCCACCGGCCCGCACCTGCATTTCGAGGTGCGGCAGGACGAAACGTTAATCGACCCCGCCACCAGGCTGGCCAACCTGGACGCCGTCAGCACCAGGCACGCCCTGCTCGTGCGCCGCCAGCAGCTGGGCTACTAAGCTCCCCCCAAACGTTCCCCAAACCGCAGCCACCACACTGCGGGCGGGGGAACTATCGCCCGCGTTTTTGAAGACAAGGATGAATATGCAGCTACATCACATCGCCGGCAGCCTGTTGCTGCTGGCCGCAAGCGCCCACGCCGCCGACAACGAAGCGCCGGAACCGCCGCAGATCAAGGTCAGCGGACTGCGCGCCGACCAGCGCCAGCGCGAGACCACCACCAGCATCGTCGTCAACCACGAAGACATCATGCGCCAGGGCGACCAGACCCTGGCCGACGTGCTCAAACGCCTGCCCGGCATCAGCATCACCGGCGTGCCGGGACGCGGTGGCACGATCAGCATGCGCGGCCTGGGGAACGGCTACACGCAGATCATGCTGAATGGCGAACCAGTACCGGCGGGCTTTTCGCTCGACGCCATCGAGCCGGAAGCCATCGAGCGGATCGAGATCATGCGCAGCGCGACGGCGGAGTTCAGCAACCAGGCGGTGGCCGGCGCGATCAACATCATCCTCAAGAAAACCATACGGCGCGGCCAGCGCTCGGTGAGCGCCAGTCTCGCGCGGCAGGCGGGCGTCGACACGCCGGCGTTGTCGGCGACGCTGTCGGACCAGGATGGCGGCTACTCCTACAGCCTCGCCGCGACGCTGACGCGCAACCGCACCGCGGCATCGTTCAACGATCTGGAAGAACTGAGCAACGCAAGCGGCGCCCTCGTGGAGCAGCGCCGCACGGCGAAGGCGGAATCCGGCCGCATCGACGCCCTCACCCTCACGCCGCGCCTGAACTGGACCTTCGCCGGCGGCGATACGCTGACCTGGCAAGGCTTCGCCAATCTGCGTCACTTCGACAAGACGCACAATGAAGACGAGACCGCGCAGCTCGGCCCCCACAGCGAGTACCCGCGCAACCAGAACCATTTCGCCGCCAACTTCGTCACGCTGCGCAGCGACCTGAATTGGACACATCTGCTGGAGAGCGGCGCCAAACTGGAAACCAAGCTGGGACTAAGCCACAACCGGCGTACCGGCACTTTCGACTTTGACGGCATGGATGTCGATGGCAGGCCCGCCGGCCGCCACCACGTCGACTCCGGGCCGTCGGAAACCAGCGTGACGGCCAGCGGCACCTACCGCCACCCGGTGGGCGAGCACCATGCGATCGCGCTGGGCTGGGACGCCAGCCACGCGGTGCGCAACGAGGATCGCAACGAGACGCTGTTCGACGGCAGCGGCGTGCAGACCGGCAGCAATAACGCCGACTACCGCGCCAACGTCAACCGCCTGGCCCTGTTCGCGCAGGACGAATGGCAGGTCACCGAGCGCTATTCGCTGTATCTGGGCCTGCGCCACGAAAGCCTGTCCACCTCCAGCCGCGCGAACGCCGCCAACGCGCCGGATGCGCTGGACCTGCGCTCGCAGGTATGGAGTCCTTCGCTGCAATCGCGCTATCAGTTGCCGAACAAGGACGTGCTGCGGCTTGCCGTCAGCCGCACCTACAAGGCGCCGCCCTTGTCGCAGCTGGTCCCGCGCCGCTACACCAACGACAACAACAATAACGAAACCAATCCCGATGAACAGGGCAACCCGAACCTGCGGCCGGAACTGGCCTGGGGCATGGACGCGGCCTATGAGCACTATCTCGGCGCGGGAGCGCTGGTCAGCGCCAGCACCTATGTGCGCCGCATCCGCGACGTGACCATGTTCCGCCTGTTCCAGCAAGACGGCGAATGGGTGGAAGCGCCGTTCAACAACGGCAACGCCAACGTGCGCGGGATCGAGCTGGAAGCCAAACTGCCTTTGTCGTCCAAGCTGGACCTGCGCGCCAACATGTCGCGCAACTGGTCGCGGGTGGACAGTGTGCCGGGGCCGGACAACCGGCTCGAAAACCAGGTGCCGTTTACGGCCAACCTGGGTGCGGACTATCGCCTGCCCGGCGCGGCATGGACCCTGGGCGGGAACCTGAACTACCAGGCCGGAGGCCCGGTGCGGCAATCGGCGCTGGTGCGGATGAGCACCAGCCCGAAGCGCGAGCTGGATCTGTACGCGTTGTGGAAGATGGACGCGAAGACGCAGTTGCGCTTCTCGGCCAGTAATCTGCTGCACCAGCAGTCCTTCGAGGCGCACGAATACGTCAACGACCAGGGGCGCCGCTACCGCATCTCGCAAACGCCGACCAGCGCCACGTTGCGCATCCTGCTGGAACATCAACTGTGAACGAACAATCGATGAGAAACCGCCATATCGACTCGTTGCGCGGCGCGGCCATCATGTGCGTGCTGGTGCTGCACTTTACGCTGGCTTACGGGCTGAAAAACAGCCCGCTGGGCGACATCCTGTCCGGCTGGCTGCTGCGCGCGGCGCTCCAGGGGAACTTCGGCGTGACGATGTTCTTCACCGTATCCGGTTATCTGATTACATCGATGTCGCTGCGGCGCTGGGGCCAGCTGTCGCAGATCGATATCCGTACATTCTATTTATACCGTTTCGCGCGCATCATGCCCGCCCTGCTGCTGGCCTTGGCGATCATCGTGGTGCTGGGGACTTTCGACGTGCCCTTCTTCTCCAACTCCGATGGCGACGTGGACCGGCCGGCCAGCTATTTCTTCATCGCCGCCGGATCGGTGCTGACGTTCTGGCACAACCAGCTGATGCAAACCGCCGGCTACTTCAACTACTGCCTCAATGTGTACTGGTCGCTGTCGGTCGAGGAGATGTTCTATCTGCTGCTGCCCGTGTCATGCCTGCTGCTGCGCCGCAGCTGGATGATCGTGCTGCTGTGCTGCGCCGCCATCGCGGCGGGGCCGCTCTACCGCAGCCAGCATACCGACAACGAGATCTATTTCATGTACGGCTACCTGGCCTGCTTCGACGCCATCGCCATCGGCTGCCTGACGGCGATGCTGGCGCGGCGCGAAGTGCCGGACGCGCGGCAGGGACGCATGTTGCGCATCGCGGCCGGCATCGCGCTGGCGGCGCTGTACCTGCGCGGCATCGAAGGGCATGAGGTGTTCGGCTTCACGCTGGTATCGTTGGCGAGCGGTGTTTTCCTGCTGGGCAGTTCGGCGCCTTCCGCGACGGAGCGCGCGCCGCGCAAATCGGTGCTGCGCTGGTTCGGCCGGCACAGCTACGAGATCTACCTGTTCCACATCATCGTGCTGGCGGGCATGCGCAACGTGGTGGACAAGGCGCACCTGAGCTACGGCGCCCGGCTGCCATGGCTGCTGCTGTTCCTGTGCCTGACGGCGCTGGCCGCCGCCCTCGTCGCCCGCTACGTCTCCGAGCCAGCCAACGCCGCCCTGCGCAGGACACGGATCAAGAGCATGTAGGCCCGTTGTGGTATGGTTCGGTTTATGACGCAAGCACAAATTCAACCTTGGCAACAATCGTATAAACCGTATAAACGCTGCATGGTGCTGGGCGGGGGCGGCTTCCGCTTCGGCATGTACATCGGCATGTACGCCGCGCTGCGGCAGGCCGGCCGCGCGCCCGACGTGCTGCTGGCCAGCTGCGGCGGCGCGATCGCGGCCACCATCATCCACAACCTGCCCGACCCCGACGCCCAGCATGCCTGGCTGTCGTCACGGGAGATGTACCAGTTCTGGTGCAGCCTGAAATCGACCCAGCGCGCGGACCTGATGGGCAGCTTGATGCGCGCCGCCAAACGCAAGCTGTCGACCGCCAAGGCGCCCGTGATCCCCGACCTGTTCGGCGACTACCTGTTCGAGATCCCGTCGCAACTGCCGTTCCCGCCCGCCACCGGCACGCCGGACGTGGACGTCGCCATCATCGGCGGCAAGCTGCTGTTCGACGAATCGGAAGTGGGCCAGCCGCGCGCGGGCCGCAAGCTGTTTGCGGAGACGGTGTTCTGCGGCGAGCAGGCCGCCGCGCTGCTGCGAGGGATGCAGTCACCGCTGAGCGATACCCGCTGGGGCCAGCACGCGGTCGCGCACGACCTGCTGGTCGACGGCAGCGTGCCGCTCACCGACGCCGCGCGCATCTCCATCGCCGACATGATCTACTTCCGCTGCCAGCAGTATCGCGGCCAGGAATACATCGGCGGCGTGCTCGATCTGTTCCCGGTGGAGATCGCGCGCCGCCTCGGCGCGGAAGTCATCATGGAGTTCAAGGAAGCCTTCGACCAGGTGTTTGCGATTCCCGCCTGGCGCTCGGTGCTGGGCATCGACGGCAATGCGCGGCTGCGCTACGCCAACACCCATCTGGCCGATATGCGCATCGATTCGTCGGACGTGTCGGTGGTGCTGGCCAAGCAGCAGCTGCAGCAAAAGCTGGACTGGCGCCGCAACCGCATCGAGCTGGCGATGCCGCCGACGTACGACACCTTCGTCCAGCACATGAACGACCAGTGGCAGTACGGCTACGACCGCGCCATGGAGGCACTGGCGCACCCGCCGGGCAAGCATCCGGCGATCCGGCGATCCACCCGCTACAGCAAGCCGCTGCGCAGCGTGTGATCAGTCGCTCGCCAGCACCTGGTGCAGCGACTGCACCGCCGCCGAACCTTCGCCCACCGCCGCAGCCACGCGCTTGACCGAACCGCTGCGCACATCGCCCACGGCGAAGATGCGCGGGCGGCTGGTTTCCAGGAAGTGCGGGCCGCGCTCCAGCGGCCAATCCTCCATAGGGACCTGAGGGCCGGTCAGCACGAAGTGCTTGTCATCCAGCTCCACGCAATCGCCCAGCCACGCGGTGTTCGGCTCCGCGCCCAGGAACAGGAACAGGTGGCGCGCCGGCGCGGTCTTCACTTCGCCGCCGGCGGTCTGCCAGCTGATGCGTTCAAGCTTGTCTTCACCCTGCAGCGCGACGATCTGTTTGCGCGTGTGCAGCGTGATGTTGGGCGCGGCCTCGATGCGCTGGATCAGGTAGCGCGACATGCTGGCGGCCAGGCCGTCGGCGCGCACCACGATGTGGACGTGCTTCGCATGCCCGGCCAGGAACACCGCCGCCTGTCCCGCCGAATTGCCGCCGCCGACGATCACCACTTCCTCGTTGGCGCAGAAGGTCGCTTCCATGAACGAGGCGCTGTAATAAACGCCGCAGCCTTCGAAGCGCTCCAGTTCCGGCAAGTCCGGCTTGCGGTAGCGCGCACCGGTGGCGATGACGATGGAGCGCGCGCGCAAACGTTCGCCACTATCGATGGCGATCTCGAAATCCGGTCCCTCGCAGTCGACCGCGCTCACGCGCACCGGCACCGCCACCTCGGCGCCGAACTTGCGCGCCTGCGACAAGCCGCGCCCCGCCAGCGCCTGGCCGGAGACGCCGGTCGGGAAGCCGAAATAGTTTTCGATCTTGGAGCTGGAGCCGGCCTGGCCGCCGGGCGCCTTCGAGTCCAGCACCGCCACGCTCAGGCCCTCCGAGGCCGCATACACGGCGGCCGCCAGTCCGGCCGGCCCTGCGCCGACCACCACCAGGTCAAAGGTGCGGCCGTCGATGTTGTCGGAACTGAGGCCGATGCTGTCGGCGACCTGGCGCAGCGTGGGATGGCGCAGCACCTCCCCCGACGGCGTGACGATGACCGGGATGTCGGCCTCGGTGACGCCGAAGCGCTCCATCATCTGCGCCGTTTCGGCGTGCAGTTCGGTGTCGAAGTAGGCGGTGGGCTGGCCGTTGCGGGTCAGGAAGTGGCGCAGCACCAGCGTCGCCTGCGAGTGGCGCGCGCCGAACATCACCACGCCGCCGGTCTGGTCCTGCATGTAGGCCACGCGCCGCAGGATATACGCGCGCATGATGGTTTCGCTCAGCGCGGCTTCCGAGATCACCAGCGTGCGCAAGGACTCCTCGCTGATGACGATGAATTCGCCGTCGGCCACCACGCGCCCGGTGGCGACGGCAGCGCGGCCGGCCAAGGTGCCGATCTCGCCGGTGAACATGCCGGCGCCGTGGGTGCCGTGGAGCACCGCCCCGCCCAGCGCCGAGGCGCGCTCGATCTCGATCGCGCCGGAGATGATGACGTACATGGAGATGTGGCGGTCGCCCTGCCGGAACAGGATGTCGCCGGCCTTGAAGTGGCGGCGTTCGCCGTAGCGGCCCAGCAGTTCGAATTGCGCCTCGTTCAGCGCCGGCAGGATCTGGTGGCGGCGGTTGCCGATGTCGGTCGATGCGGCTTCCGGCAGCGCGCCCTGGCCCCCTGCGGTTTTTGGTTCCATGCCCATGCTTTTCCTCAGTCAGTGTCCGCCCATGATAGCGCCAAACGCGCCCGGCGGCAGGCGGACTATCTGCAGAGCTGGTTCCAGTTTTGTTCGAACTCGGAGGGCGAGACATCCTGCGCCAGCAAGGTCAGGTCGCGCGCCACCGAGATGTAGCGCTGGTAGCCGATGTAGGCGCCGAACGCGTCCTTGGCGTTGAACTCGCCGCAGGTGGCGCCGCCCTTGCCGACCACCTGGTTGCGGAACATCGCCGAGGCCGGTTCGCGGACCTTTTCCTTCACATATTTCTCGCCCAAACTGGTCAGCGTCGCGGCTTCTTCCTGCCGCTTTTCCGCCGCGCTCTTGCCGCAGGCGGCCAACACGGCCATCAGCGCCAGCACCGCGACCCTGCGCGTGGTGTTAGCAAAAGTCATAATATTTTCTCTTTTATAATTTTCTTGCAGCAATTATCTATGTAAACATGATCTCACGCCACCCATAACGCGGCAACGGTCCGCGTTGTTGACATGCGGGCTATTTGTTACTATCTCAAGCTTTATAACTAGCTCGGTCAGGAGATCGCATGACGCACCCAATCCCCGCACGGTTTCTCAAGGCAGTGTTCGCTTGTGCAATGTTGCTCAGCGCCTATGCCGGGGCAGCAGAAAAAGCCGCCGCGCCGCTCGCCCACGTGACCATCCTGGCCACCGGCGGCACCATCGCCGGCAGCGGCGCCACCAGCACCACCACGGTCGGCTACACCGCCGCCACGGTGGGTGTCGACCGCCTGATCCAGGCCGTGCCGGAACTGGCCAAGGTGGCTCAGGTCAAGGGTGAGCAAGTGTTCCAGATCGCCAGCGAAAACATGAGCAACGAGCATTGGCTGACCCTGGCCAAGCGCGTCAACACGCTGCTGGCCCAGCCTGACGTGGACGGCATCGTCATCACCCACGGCACCGACACCCTGGAAGAGACCGCCTACTTCCTGGACCTGGTCGTCAAGAGCAAGAAGCCGGTGGTGCTGGTCGGCGCCATGCGTCCGGGCACCGCGCTGTCGGCCGACGGTCCGATCAACCTGTACAACGCCGTGCTGCTGGCCGCCAGCCAGGAAGCCGTCGGCAAGGGCGTGCTGGTCGCGATGAACGACCAGATCCATGGCGCCCGCGATGTCACCAAGACCAACACCTCGACCCCGGACAGCTTCAAGACCACCGAACTGGGCATGCTGGGCTACATCCAGGGCAACAAGCCATACTTCTACCATGCCTCCACCCGCAAGCACACGGTTGACACCGAGTTCGACATCAGCAAGCTCGACGCGCTGCCACAGGTGGACATCGTGTACGGCTACGCCAACGTCGGTCCGGTCGCACTGAACGCACTGGTGGCCGCCGGCGCCAAGGGCATCATCCACGCCGGCGTCGGCGACGGCAGCCTGGCCACCAAGGTCGTGCCATCGCTGACCGCGGCCCGCAAGCAAGGCGTGCTGATCGTGCGCGCCGCGCGCGTCGGCCAGGGCATCGTGGCCCGCAACGGCGAAGCCAACGACGACGAGCTGGACTTCGTGGTGGCCGATACGCTCAATGCACAGAAGGCGCGCATCCTGCTGATGCTGGCGCTGACCAAGACCAGCGACAGCAAGGAAATCCAGCGCATGTTCTACACCTACTGATCCATCACGGATAGTCTGGCCGCCGCATGCGGAACAGGCTGTCCCGGTTGATCTCGAAGTAATCGGCAGGGCCGCCGCCACGCAAGATCGTCCGCGACCCTGCCGTATCATATACGCCGTCGCGCAGCAGCTCACGCGCGATGTGCACCCCCACCACTTCCCCCATGATGAGCCAGCCATCGGTCGGCGCGCCGGACGCGTCCTGCAGGCGGATGATCTGGCTGCATTTGCATTCGAACGCGACCGGACTCTCGGCCACGCGCGGCACGCCGACGATGGTCGACGGCGCTGGCGTCAAGCCGGCCAGCGCGAACTCGTCCACGTCCGCCGGCGCCGGCGCGCAGGTGGCGTTCATCGCCTCGGCCAGCGGCCGCGTGGCCAGGTTCCATACGAACTCGCCGGTTTGCTCGATGTTGCGCAGCGTATCCTTGCGGCCCTGGCTGGAAAAACCGATCAGCGGCGGCGTGTAGTTGAAGGCGTTGAAAAAACTGTAGGGCGCCAGGTTCAGCGCGCCTTCCGCGCTGCGCGAGGATATCCAGCCGATCGGGCGCGGTCCGACGATGGCGTTGAAGGGATCGTGCGGCAGGCCGTGGCCCAGCGCGGGCTGGTAGAAATAGCGGTCTTCCATGCTGGCTCCAAATGACGCGTTTGCGCCGGTGCGGCATTTTCGCACAAGCCCTGGACTGGCGTTTACAGCCTACCGTGCCCTCCTTTTGCCGTGACTGCTACGCCGGCTCAGTGCGACTTGCCGGACGGGGCCGATGCGGCCTCATTTTGGGGCGGCAACTTGAGCGGCGTGACGGCCACCGGCGCAACGCCCTCTTCCTTCATGCCCAGCTTGTCGGCCGTCCTGGGCGTGACGTCGATGATGCGGCCCGGCACATACGGACCGCGATCCTTGACCACCACGACGTCGCTCCGGTTGTTGTCCAGGTTGGTCACCTTGGCAACCGTGCCCACCGGCAGCGTCTTGCTGGCGGCGGCGTTGCTGTCGGGCTTCATGGCCTCGCCGTTCGCCATTTTCTTGCCGTGGAAGCGGCGGCTGTAGTACGAGGCCTTGCCCTTGCGGGTCTGGCCGGAACGGTCGCGATGACGGTCCGATGGCGCCACTTGCCGCACTGTTCCCGCCGTTGCCCGCTTTTCGGCCCGTTCCGCCTGGACAGGAACGGCCAGCAGCAGCCACAACGCCGGCCCCAACAACAATGTGCGCAGCATCTTCATCAGCCCCATTTTAGGCGGTTCGCGTGGCGCGCCACGCGCGGTAGCTCCCATTCAACGAGCACTCGCTGGGTTGTTAACAAATTCTGTGGATAAGGCTGTTAACAAGGATCAAGCGCCGATGACAAGTCGCTGTTTTTAAAAGAAAAATACCTGCTGCGCAAATTTGTCGCAACCAAAGTTATCCACTGGCATTACACTAGGCGGGTTTGACTTC
This sequence comes from Duganella vulcania, assembly GCF_009857655.1. Taxonomy (NCBI): domain Bacteria; kingdom Pseudomonadati; phylum Pseudomonadota; class Betaproteobacteria; order Burkholderiales; family Oxalobacteraceae; genus Duganella; species Duganella vulcania. Next base: position 30,506 of record NZ_WWCX01000003.1, on the reverse strand, counting down.
TTATTGACAAGGAACTCATGAAACCACGTCTTAGCGCCCTCTTCCTCGCCCTGATGCTGGGCGGCCTCTCCCTCCACGCCAGCGCGGCCGCCCCCGGCGCCGAACCGAAATACAGCCTGCGCGAACACTACACCAAGTACGAATTCCGCATCCCGATGCGCGATGGCGTGCGCCTGTTCACCGCCGTCTACGTGCCCAAGGATGCAGGCAAGAGCTATCCGTTCCTGATCCAGCGCACCCCGTACAGCGCGGGGGTGCAATCCGGCGGCGAACTGCACTATGGCGTGGACTTTTACCCGGAGCACATCGGCCCTTCCCAGGAGTTCGAGGACAGCGGCTACATCTTCGTCAAGCAGGACGTGCGCGGCCGCTACATGTCCGAAGGCAAATGGATCGAAATGACGCCGCACGTCAATCCCGCGCGCGCCAAAGGCCAGGGCAACGAGAGCGAAGACATGCACGACACCGTCGAGTGGCTGCTGAAGAATGTCGCCAACAACAACGGCAAGGTCGGCATCCTGGGCACCTCGTATCCCGGTTTCTACACCTCGGCCAGCATCATCGATTCGCATCCGGCGATCAAGGCGGCCTCGCCGCAGGCGCCGGTCACCGACCTGTTCATGAACGACGACTCCTACCACGGCGGCGCCTTCATGCTGGCGGCCAACTTCGATTTCTACTCGGCCTTCGTGGAAGCGGAAAATCCGACACCGCTGCCGAAGACCTGGGACCATTTCGACTACGGCACGGCCGACGGCTATGAGTTTTTCCTCTCGCACCTGACGCTGTCCAACATCACCGGCACGATGACGCCCAAGCAGCGCGCGCTGCTGTTGCCGACCATCGAACACTCGACCTACGACACCTTCTGGAAAAGCCGCAACATCGCGCCGCACCTGAAGAACATCAAGGCCGCCGTGCTGACCGTGGGCGGCTGGTACGACGCCGAGGACCTGCAGGGCCCGCTGACCACCTACAGCACGATCAAGCGCAACAACCCCGGCATCTACAACGGCCTGGTGATGGGCCCATGGTCGCACGGCGCCTGGGGCCGCGCCGACGGCAAAAGCCTCGGTTACATCAAGTTCGACGCCAAGACCGGTGAGCAGTTCCGGAAAACCATGCTCTATCCCTTCTTCGAACAGCACCTGAAAGGCGTGCCGAACAAAAACGTGTCGGAAGTCTACGCGTTCGAGACCGGCAGCAATGTCTGGCGCAACTATGCCGCCTGGCCGCCAAAGCAGGCGCAGCCAAGAACGCTGTTCCTCGGCCCGAACGGCACGCTGGGCTGGAAGCAGCCGGCGGCGGGCGAGGCCTACGACGAATACGTGGCCGATCCGCGCAAGCCGGTGCCGTTCACGGCCTACCCGGCGCAGGGCGCGCCGAAGGAATACATGGTCGGCGACCAGCGCTTCGCCTCGTCGCGGCCGGACGTATTGACCTATCGCAGCGAGGTGCTGGAAGAGGATGTCACGCTGGCCGGTCCGGTCAAGCCCCGGCTGTTCGTATCCACCACCGGCACCGATGCCGACTGGGTGGTCAAGCTGATCGACGTCTATCCGGCCGCCTATCCCGGCGCGGGCGAGGACGAGGAGCGCGGCCCCGACGTGCCGAAGCCGACCCTGACCATGGCCGGCTACCAGCAGCTGGTGCGCGGCGATCCGCTGCGCGGCAAATTCCGTAACAGCTTCGAAAAGCCGGAACCGTTCACGCCGGGCAAGGTGGAGGCGGTCAACTACGCCATGAGCGACATCAACCACACCTTCCGGCGCGGCCACCGCATCATGGTGCAGATCCAGAGCTCGTGGTTCCCGCTGGTGGACTTGAATCCGCAAACGTTCGTGGACATTCCGAAAGCCAGGCCGGAGGACTTCCAGAAGGCCACGCAACGGGTGTATCACGCGCCGGCGATGTACTCCGGAATTGATGTGCAAGTGCTGCCCGGCTTGCATTAATCTTTGCTTTGGGGGCATAATTTAGATGATAATTATTCTCATCTAGCCAGCGAAAGTGTCTTTCCGACGAAGTAGCCAGCCACACACTACTTCAAGGACATCATGGCACTGAACAAGAAACCGCTGGCGTTGATGCTGGCCAGCCTCACCCTTTCCAACGCCGCGCTGGCGGACACCGGCGCGGCGCCGGAACAAACGATGAGCACCGTCACCGTCACCGGCGCGGCCGACACCGGCTATCGCCCCAGCGCCGCCAGCACCGCCACCAAGATCGAGGCGCCGCTGCGCGATATACCGCAAACCGTCAACGTTGTGCCGCTGGAATTGCTGCACGACCAGGGCGCAAATTCGCTCCAGGATGTGCTTAAGACCGTGCCGGGTATCGGCCTGTCGACCGGCGACGGCCAACGCGACCAGGTGACGATACGCGGCTTTAGCGCCATCAGCGACCAGTTTGTCGACGGGATGCGCGACGATGCGCTGTATTTCCGTGACTTGTCGAATATCGAGCAGGTCGAGGTGGTCAAGGGGCCCGCTTCCGTGCTGTATGGCCGCGGTTCGTCCGGCGGCATGATCAATCGCATCACCAAAAAGCCGGGCATGGACCGCAGCGAAGTGAGCGTGCAGGCCGGCAGCTGGGGCCAGAAGCGCGGTGAATTCGACCTGGCGCGCAATCTGGGCGAACGCGGCGTCGCCTTCCGCGTCACCGGGGCGGTCGAGGATGCAGGCAGCTACCGCAACCAGCAGTTCCTGAAGCGCGAGGCGCTGGCGCCGTCGCTGCAATTCAAGCTCAGCCCGGATACGCTGTTGCTGTTGCAGGCCGAATACCTGCACGACAAGCGCCTGACCGACTTCGGCATCCCGTCTTATCAGGGCCGGGCCGTGGACGTGGCTCCGGGCACCTACTACGGCGCCGCCAATGCCAGGGACTTCGACTACAGCGAATCGCGGGTGCACGCCTTCGGCTTCACGCTGGATCACCGCATCAACCAGCAGTTTTCGATCCGCAACGCCTTCCGCCGCTACGATTATTCGCTGGACCGCAACAATACGCTGGTCGGCTCGGTCAACGAAACAGCCAAAACGGCGACGCTAACGCGCGGCAACGTGGCGCGCGATGAAGACGGCTACACCAACCAGACCGAGCTGACACAGCGCGCCGAACTGGCCGGCATGCAGCATCAGGTGCTGTACGGCGTGGAGTTCGGCAAGCAGAACAAGGACCAGTTGGTGCGCTCTCAAGCGAATGTGGCGACCGTGTCATTGTTCAATCCAGTCGCGCCGGTTGTACCATTTACCGCCGGTGGTGCGCCTACGGCGAACAATTTGGGAATTTTCAAGGTCAGCAGCGCCTACGTGCAGGATCTGGTGACGATGTCGCCGCAATGGAAGGCCCTGGCCGGCGTCCGCTACGATAAATTTGAGCAGGAAACGGTCGAACGCCGCGTCGGCGTGGCCAGCGTGGCCCGTACCGACCGCAACTGGAGCCCGCGCGCCGGCCTGGTGTACCAGCCGGATACCGCCCAGTCCTACTACGCTTCGTTCAGCCGTTCGTTCCAACCGTCGGGCGAAGGCTTCGCCCTGGCGGTCAACAATGCCGACATCGCGCCGGAAATCACCAAAAACAAGGAAATCGGCGCCAAGTACGACCTGTTTGACGGCCGCGCCTCGGCGGGCGTCTCGTTGTTCCAGTTGACGCGCACCAATATGAAATCGTCCGATCCGGTGACCAACAAGCTCATTCCCCTGGGCACCCAGCGCACCAGCGGCCTGGAGCTGACCTTCAGCGGCGACCTGGGCGGAGGATGGCAGGCCTGGTCGGGCTATTCCTACCTGGACGCGTCCATGCTGGCATCGATCGCCAAGGACGACGGCCAGCCGGTGCAAGGCAAACGGCCGACGCTGACGCCCAAGCACAGCGCCAATCTGTGGTTCAGCAAGGCGCTGGCCGGCCACTTTGGCGTCGGCGGCGGCCTGAACTATGTGAGCGACCGCTTTGCCAATCCGGGCAATACCGTGGTCCTGCCGGGTTTTGTGACGGCGGACGCCATGGCCTATTATCGCGACCGTGGCATCGACCTGACGCTCAACGTAATGAATCTGCTGGACAAGGCCTACATCGTGGCCGGCCACGGCAGCAGCAAGAACCTGAACCTGCCCGGCGCCCCACGCTCGGTGCGCTTGACGGCGCGCTACCGGTTCTAAGCGGCGCGAACGTCCGGGTTGTTAACAAATTCTGTGGATAAGCTTGTTAACAAGCCGGACCGGGCGGCCCTAAGCTGCTGTTTCAAAAGAAAAATAATCCATTGCGCAATTTTGTCGCAGCTGTAACTTATCCAATTCCAGCGCCCAGTAAAATGGTTTTGCGGCGGCCAATATAGGAGAAAGCAAAGAATCCTACAGCAATCGCACCGTCCATAAAGAATATCAAGGAAGGATCCCATTCACCCCAAATCCAGAAAGCCCAGCACTTGGGCTGGGTTGGCCATTCCCGAAACAATGAGGATCCGTAACGCGTGCCAATACCAACCAACAAACCGGCACCGACCAATACGTCATAATCTGCATCGATTTAGGTTTCCGGCCATGCGTGGAATATGCCATACGCCAAGGGCGATAATATCAGGCCAAGAACAAAAGTAATGCGCCATAGTATATCGCCGTGCATTGGGGCGGAGCAGGCCGCCGCTCATTCCACTAATGCCGGCTAGGCGTCCATTCAACAAAATCAGCCAGCCCCGCCGCAGCGCCAATCAGGACGCCGCCCAGCAACGCGGACCCGTTGTGACGCCCAGACTATCGATGATCATTCGAGGCTTCTATGGATGCACGCCAGAAAGCGGCGCGAACAAGCCAATAATTAGCATAATTTCACTCACCCAGCAGGGCGAGCGACTCCAGCCATGCCGCTTTCCACGGCCGCAGGTCTGGCTGGATGGCGAATGCTTTCTTCAGATGGGACATTGGCACGCGATATACGTCGTTCAATCCTAGCGCCAATGTGACCGGATTCCACAGATGGGTATTTTTCCCGGCTCGGGAATTCTTTCTGACTCTGGCCCCATCGTCGCCAAATATGCCGATACCGCCGGCCAGCGATTTCTCCAGGTCCAGTTTCGCCATGCCGCCGAATATACGCAGCACTTCATCCTTGGTTATTCCTTTCAGAATCTCCTTGGGCGGCGAAGCGACCACCTCTTCTTTTGGGTTCAGGAAATTTTCCAATAAACCGGCTATATCTCGTTGAAAGAAGCGCAGTGCATCCAATGGCGCGGTGATACCTGGTGGTTTAAGCTTGAAAGATATCCGGTCAGAATCACGCGTCATGCGGATTAATACATCGCCGCTGCCGGCGGCCAGGCGTTTGGTGTCTTCGATATAGAATATCGGCGCGGGATACCGGGCAATTCCCTCCGCAAATAAACCTGCATGGTCTTCCGAATAGTCCAGCCATACATAAGGCGTTATACCTGCTTCCAGCAAACGCGCCAGATTCCACGGTGTGCCGGTCTGTGCGCTGAGCCATGAACAAGTTTCTTCGGTAGTTGCGTTGTTGGGAGGTGTGCCGGAGGTCATTTTCTTCTCTCGAAATATTCTGATTCAGCAGTGTACCAATAGTTCGCCCCCGGCAATTGCCCTTCGGCGTATCGACGGTCTCTCAAGAGACATATGCGTAACGGGGAAATAACAACGCGCGGCCGTGATGGCCTGGAGGAATGAATGGTCCGCCCGGAGGGAATCGAACCCCCATGATCGCTTTAGAAGAGCGAGGTCCTATCCGTTGAACGACAGGCGGTTTTCATGTAGTCAGTATTCTAACCACTAGCGGCAGTTTTGTGACGGCTTTGATCCGCCGCACAAATGAAAAACGGGTCGTCTTTCGACAACCCGTTTTAAAGTTTTTGGTCGGAGTACAAGGATTCGAACCTTGGACCCCCTGGTCCCAAACCAGGTGCGCTACCGGGCTGCGCCACACTCCGAAGACAGTATTCTAACGCTTGCCTCCTTCTACGTCAATGCAAGGCCAGCTAATTATTACACTGCTGAAATCTTACGCAGCCAGCTGGACTTCCACTTTGTCGGCGATACGACGCGCCATCGACTCCGCGTCGCTGGCGTTACGTGCTTCGACCATCACGCGGATCAAAGGTTCCGTGCCCGAGGCGCGGATCAGCACGCGGCCGCTGTCGCCCAGCTCGCGCTCGACCAGTTCCTTCTCCGCGACCATGGCCGCGTTCTTGGTCCAGTCGAAGCCTGGCGAGACGCGCACGTTGACCAGCGTCTGCGGGAAGATCACCAGCTCGCCGGCGCACTGCTCCAGCGATTTGCCGGCCCGCTTGAGCGCCGACAGCACTTGCAGCGCCGAGATGATGCCGTCGCCGGTGGTGTGCTTGTCCAGGCACAGCAGGTGACCCGAGCCCTCGCCGCCCAGCAGCCAGCCCTTGTCCTTCATTACTTCCAGCACGTAGCGGTCGCCCACCTTGGCGCGGGCGAAGCCGATACCCTTCTCCTTCAGCGCCACCTCGACCGCCATATTGGTCATCAAGGTGCCGACCGCGCCGGCCACCGGGCCGGTCGCCAGGCGGTCCATGACCATCAGGTACAGCAGCTCGTCGCCGTTGTACAGGCGGCCGTTGGCGTCGCACATGATCAGGCGGTCGGCGTCGCCGTCCAGCGCGATGCCCAGGTCGGCCCCGTGGGCGCGCACGGCGGCAGCCATGGCTTCCGGCGCGGTGGCGCCGTGGCCCAGGTTGATGTTGAAGCCGTCCGGCTTGTTACCGATAGCGATCACCTCGGCGCCCAGCTCGTGGAACACGTGCGGGGCGATGTTGTAGGCGGCGCCGTGCGCGCAGTCGACCACCAGCTTCAGGCCGCGCAGGTCCAGCTCGTTCGGGAAGGTGCTCTTGCAGAATTCGATGTAGCGGCCGTGGGCGTCATCCAGGCGCTTGGCGCGGCCCAGTTTTTCCGACGATACGCAATCCATCGGCATGTCCAGCGCGGCTTCGATTTCCAGCTCGACCGCGTCCGGCAGCTTGGTGCCCTGGTCGGAGAAGAATTTGATGCCGTTGTCCTGGAACGGGTTGTGCGACGCCGAAATCACCACGCCGGCCGACAGGCGCAGCGCGCGCGTCAGGTAGGCAATGGCCGGGGTCGGCATCGGGCCGGCCAGCATGACGTCCACGCCGGCGGCCGAGAAGCCGGCCTCCAGCGCCGCTTCCAGCATGTAGCCGGAGATACGGGTGTCCTTGCCGATCAAAACGGTCGGACGCACAGAGCCGCTGCGGCCACCGGCCAGCACCTTGCCGGCCGCGTAGCCGAGGCGCATGACGAAGTCCGGCGTGATCGGCGACACGCCCACCAGGCCGCGGATGCCATCAGTTCCAAAATATTTACGTGACATTGTGTGTTCTCTTTATCGTTGTAGGTTAGTTCCTGCCTGCCATACTTTTAACGCATCCACCGTTTCCGCCACATCGTGCACGCGCACGATCAGCGCGCCCTGCGCCACCGCCGCCAGCGCGCCGCCGACGCTGCCGGCCATGCGTTGCTCGACCGGCTTGCCAGTCACCGCGCCGACCATCGATTTGCGCGACAGGCCGGCCAGCAGCGGCACGTCCAGTTCCGCGATCAGCTGCGCAGTGGCTTTCAATAAGGCGTAATTATGCTCCACAGTCTTGCCAAAGCCAAAACCCGGATCGATGCATAGTCGACGCGGATCAATACCTGCCGCCGTCAGCGCTTCGATGCGCTCACGCAGGAAGGCGGTGACTTCGGCCACCACATCGGTGTAGCTGGGCGCCAATTGCATGTGCCGGGGGTCATTTTGCATGTGCATGATACACAAGCCGCAGTCGCTATCGCGCACCGCAGCAATGGCGCCGGGCGCGCGGAAGCCGTTGATATCGTTGATCATGTCGACACCGGCGATGATGGCTTCGCGCATCACCTCTGGCTTGTAGGTATCGACCGAGATGGCCGGGCCGATGTCGCGCAGCGCGTACAGCACCGGCATCACGCGCTGCAACTCCTGCTCCAGCGGCAGCGGCGGCGCGCCGGGACGGCTGGACTCGCCGCCGACGTCGATGATGTCGACCCCGTCCAGTATCATCTGCTCGGCATGGGAGATGGCGAACTCCAGCGACTGGTGCTGGCCGCCATCGGAGAACGAATCGGGGGTGACGTTGAGGATGCCCATCACGCGGGCGCGGACGCGCTCGCCCCGCCACGGGAAGTTGAAACGGCCGAACTGTAAAGTGGATCGCATGTGAAACCGGAAGAAAAATAAAAAAAGGGCGAGGATCGCTCCCCACCCTCCCTCTCAGCGCTCAGCCACGTATCAGGCTGGTGCAGTCACGCTGGGCGATACGCCCGAGCCGCCGTCGCTGGGCGGATGCTTGCGGATCGTCACGCCGGCTTTTGGTGCGCGTGGCTCCAGGCCGGACATGATGTCGTTGATCTGGTCGGCATCGATGGTTTCCCATTCCAGCAGCGCCTTGGTCATCACTTCGACCTTGTCGCGGTTCTCTTCCAGCAGCTTGCGCGCCAGCTTGTATTGCGTGTCGAGGATGCTGCGGATCTCGGCGTCGACCATTTGCTGGGTCGCTTCGGAAATCGTCTTCGAGGCGCCGCCGAAGAAGCCGTCGTTCTGGCTGTCTTCGTAGACCATCACGCCCATGCTGTCGGACATGCCGAAGCGGGTCACCATCGAGCGGGCCAGCTTGGTGGCGCGCGAGAAGTCGTTCGAGGCGCCGGTCGACATCTGGCCGACGAAGATTTCCTCGGCGATGCGGCCGCCGAACAGGATGGAAATCTCTTCCAGCATCTTGTCCTTGTAGCCCGAGATGTTGTCGTGCTCAGGCAGCTGCCAGGTCAGGCCCAGGGCCCAGCCGCGCGGCATGATGGTCACTTTGTGGACCGGATCGGCCTTTGGCAGCAGCTTGGCGACCACGGCGTGGCCGGATTCGTGATACGCGGTGTTGCGGCGCTCTTCCTCGCGGATGATCATCGACTTGCGTTCCGGACCCATGAAGATCTTGTCCTTGGCATCTTCGAAGTCGATCATGTCGACCAGGCGCTTGCTGCGGCGCGCGGCGAACAGGGCTGCCTCGTTGACCAGGTTGGCCAGGTCGGCGCCCGAGAAGCCAGGCGTGCCGCGGGCCAGGATGTCGGCCTTGACGTCGGTGCCGATAGGGACTTTGCGCATGTGCACGTTCAGGATCTGTTCGCGGCCGCGGATGTCCGGCAGGCCGACCGATACTTGACGGTCGAAACGGCCCGGACGCAGCAGCGCCTTGTCCAGCACGTCGGCACGGTTGGTGGCGGCCACCACGATCACGCCGGACGATGCTTCGAAGCCGTCCATTTCCACCAGCAGCTGGTTCAGCGTCTGTTCGCGCTCGTCGTTACCGCCGCCCATGCCGGCGCCGCGATGACGGCCGACCGCGTCGATCTCGTCGATGAAGATGATGCAAGGCGAATGCTTCTTGGCGTTCTCGAACATGTCGCGCACGCGGCTGGCGCCGACGCCGACAAACATCTCGACGAAGTCCGAACCGGAGATCGAGAAGAACGGCACCTTGGCTTCGCCGGCGATGGCGCGCGCCAGCAGGGTTTTACCCGTGCCAGGAGGACCGACCATCAGTACGCCGCGCGGAATGCGGCCGCCCAGTTTCTGGAACTTGCTCGGGTCCTTGAGGAAGTCGACGATTTCGTTGACTTCTTCCTTCGCTTCGTCGCAACCGGCGACGTCGGCAAAGGTGACGGTGTTATTGGTTTCGTCCATCATGCGCGCCTTCGACTTGCCGAAGGAGAACGCCCCGCCCTTGCCGCCGCCCTGCATCTGACGCATGAAGAAGATCCACACGCCGATCAGCAACAGCATCGGGAACCAGGAAACGAACACTTGCTGCAGGAACGATGGCTCTTCAGGCGGACGCACGTCGAAGTGCACGCCGTTGTCGCGCAGGTCGCCGACCAGGCCGCGATCGAGGCCGGTGGCGGTGGCGCGCACCTTGGTGTCGTCGCTACGGGTAGCCGTGATGTTGGCGCCTTCAATCACCACATCCTTGATGCGCTTGGCCTTGACCTCATCCAGCAAATCGGAATAAGCGATGGGTTTGGCGCCGGCGGTGACGCCGTGGCTGTCAAACTGCTTGTACAGCATCAGCAGCAGCAAGACCACTACCACCCAGATGGCTGATTTGGAAAACATGTTATTCACGAAAACTCCTTGGATGCAGGGCGCATCTTTTAACCGATAGCTAGAAACCCGATTTTACTCGCAATAAGCAGGCGGTGCCAGAAGCCTGCCTGCGCGTGCGGCCAAAATTCCAGCCGTAAAACACATTATTTGACCAAAATAGCGGTGCGATCAAGTCAAAACTGATCGTCACCGTGCCGATGTGCGGCCCATGCGTCAAATATCAAGGGCGCACAGGGGGGAAATCGTCCAATTCCAGCGGTTGCGAAGAGCTCATGCCCTCGGTCGGATTTTTCAGGCCGCGCCCCAGCAGGAAAATCTCGGAGGATTTGTCGCGGCTGGCTTTCGGTTTTTTCTGGATCACGGTTTTGAATTCGCGGCGGAATTTAAGCACGATATCGTTAAAACCCATGTCTTTAAAACATTTCACCAGCAGCGCGCCGGTCGGTTTCAAGTGGGCCTGGGAAAATTCAATTGCCAAATCGATCAGATGTTCCATGCGCGCGGCGTCCGAATCCGGAATGCCGGACAGGTTGGGCGCCATGTCCGACAGCACCAGGTCGACTTTTTGACCTTTGACATGATCTTCCAACAACTGCAGCACCTCGGGCTCGCGGAAATCGCCCTGGATGAAGTGGAAGTCGGCGATCGGCTCCATCGGCAGCAAGTCCAGCCCGATCAGCGTGCCGTTGATGCCCCCGCCCTCCTTGCCGGCCAGCTTGCGGCGCGTGTACTGCCCCCAGCTGCCGGGGGTGCAGCCGAGGTCGACGATGACCTGTCCGGGCTTGATCAGGTGCTCGTCCTCATCGATCTCCTTGAGCTTGAAAGCGGCGCGGGCGCGGTAGCCCTCTTTTTGCGCCAATTTCACGTAAGGGTCGTTAATGTGGTCGTGCAACCAGTTTTTGTTTAATTTCTTCTTCTTCATTCGCGTAGAATACTGCCTTTAAGGGAACCACTAAAAATATATTATGCAAAAACTTACACCTGTTGAGCGCAGCGCTCTGCGCGCCGAAGCGCATGGTCTCAAGCCCATCGTCCTGATCGGCGAGGCTGGCCTGACAGCCAACGTCCTCAAGGAAATTTCGCTGGGCCTGGACTCGCACGGCCTGATCAAGGTCCGCGTGTTCGGCGACGACCGCGAAGCCCGCGCCGAAATGTACGACACCATCTGCGAGAAGCTGGATGCGGCCCCGGTGCAACACATCGGCAAGCTGCTGGTACTGTACCGCCCGAAGGTTGAAACGGAAAAAGCCCGTTCGACTTCCGGCAAGGGCCTGCGCGAAGTGACCATCGTCAAGCCTAGCCCAAGCGGCACCAAGCGTCCGTCGGTGACCAAGGTACTGCTCAAGGGGAATGAACGCGTGACCCAAGGCGGCAATATCAAACGCGCCAAGCCACTGCAGAAGTCGACCAAGAAGAGCGCACTGGGCTCGAAATAAGCCAGCTGCATCGTCCTTTCCCGCCTGGGAAAGGACGAAACTGTTATTACTATTATTACTGTATTACTGTTTCACCACCAGCCACGCGGCCAGCAGGCTCTGCACCAGGTAGATGCTGCTGGAAATGCCGTGCAACACGCCGAACTCGTTCTGAGCGGCGCCATCCATCACCCCGCCCGGCCCCGCCGCGGCACGCAAGGCGGCCATCATTGGTTGCAGGCCGAAGTGCGACACCAGCGTGCACGCCAGCATTGTCGAAACGATCAGCAACAGCATGCGGCGCGTCTTGGCGGCCGAGTTGGCGGCCGAACCGGCAAAGATGCCGCCCGTCTCCGCGCCCTTGCTCACCCACAGCAGCACCAGCATCACCAGCGCGCAGCCGATCGACAGCCAGGCCTGGTTCTTGAACAGGCTGGCGGCAATGGTGCCGGCCAGCACACGGTCGCTCAGCGTGGCGAACAGCGTCGGCGCGGCCAGATAGCCGACCGCCCACAAACTGCCCGCCCACAGCGTCGCGACCAGCAAACGTGTACGCGCAAGCAGCATCAGATGTATCGCACTTCCAGGATTTCGTATTCGCGCGGGCCGGATGGCGCCTGCACTTCCACCACGTCGCCGGCCGACTTGCCGATCAGCGCGCGGGCGATCGGCGAGGTCACCGAGACCTTGCTCAGTTTCAGGTCCGCTTCGTCCAGGCCGACGATCTGGTAGGTCACTTTCGCGCCCGATTCCAGGTCTTCCAGGTCCACGGTCGAGGCGAACACCACGCGGCCATCGGCGTCCAGCTGGGTCGGATCGATGATCTGTGCTGCGCTCAGCTTACCTTCCAGTTCGGCGATGCGGCCTTCGACGAACGCCTGGCGTTCCTTGGCGGCATCGTACTCGGCGTTTTCCGACAGGTCGCCATGCGAACGCGCTTCAGCAATCGCGTCGATCACGATACGGCGTTCTTTGGTCTTCAACTGGTGCAGCTCTTCTTTCAGGAGCTCTGCGCCGAACTTGGTAAGTGGAACTGAAGTCATGTTTATATTTACTCTGTTGTTACAATGGAAAACCACAGAGGCCACGCCAACCTGCAGCGCGAGCTCTGTGGTTAAAAGGTACTGTTTTCGTCACCGGGGCGACGAAAGAACCTTAGTGTAAGGTTTTATGCAGCCCTTGTAAATCGTACACTTGCAACTCGTCCAAATGACGGATGCCTTCGACCGCCGCTTCCGCGCCGGCGATGGTGGTGTACGTGGTCACGCGCGAGGCCAGCGACGAGGTGCGGATGGCACGCGAGTCGGTGATGGCGCTGCGCTTCTCTTCCACCGTGTTGATCACCAGGACGATCTCGTGGTTCTTGATCATGTCGACCACGTGCGGACGGCCTTCGACCACCTTGTTCACCGGCGTGACCGGGATGCCTGCCGCCGCGATAACGGCGGCCGTGCCCTTGGTCGCCACCAGCGTGAAGCCGATGTCCACCAGGTCGCGCGCCACTTTCACGGCGCGTGGCTTGTCCGACGATTTCACCGACAGGAACACCTTGCCCGACTTCGGCAGCTTGATGCCCGCGCCCAGCTGCGACTTGACGAAGGCCTCGCCGAAGGTCTTGCCGACGCCCATGACTTCACCGGTCGATTTCATCTCAGGTCCGAGGATGGTGTCGACGCCCGGGAATTTCACGAACGGGAACACGGCTTCCTTGACGCTGAAGTAAGGCGGCACGACTTCGTGCGTGATGCCTTGCTGCGCCAGGGTCTGGCCGACCATGCAGCGCGCGGCGATCTTCGCCAGCTGCAGGCCGGTGGCCTTGGACACGAACGGCACGGTGCGCGAGGCGCGCGGGTTCACTTCCAGCACATACACCACGTCGCGCAGTTCGCCGTCGCGTTCCTGCTTCTGGATCGCGAATTGCACGTTCATCAGGCCGACCACGTTCAGGCCCTTGGCCATCAGCGCGGTCTGGCGCTTCAGTTCATCGATGGTCTCCTGCGCCAGCGAGTAAGGCGGCAGCGAGCAGGCCGAGTCGCCCGAGTGCACGCCGGCTTGTTCGATGTGTTCCATCACGCCGCCGATGAAGGTGGTTTCGCCGTCGGAGATGCAATCGACGTCGCACTCGATGGCGTCGTTCAGGAAGCGGTCCAGCAGCACCGGCGAATCGTGCGATACCTTGACCGCTTCGCGCATGTAGCGTTCCAGGTCGCGCTGCTCGTGGACGATTTCCATCGCGCGGCCACCCAGCACGTAGGAAGGACGCACCACCAGCGGGTAGCCGATTTCCTGTGCCAGCGCCAGGGCGTCGGCTTCGGTGCGCGCGGTGCGGTTAGGCGGCTGGCGCAGGTTCAGCTTGTGCAGCAGCTGCTGGAAACGCTCGCGGTCTTCGGCGGCGTCGATCATGTCCGGCGAGGTGCCGACGATAGGCACGCCGTTCGCTTCCAGGTCCAGCGCCAGTTTCAACGGGGTCTGGCCGCCGTACTGCACGATCACGCCGACCGGTTTTTCCAGTTCGACGATTTCCAGCACGTCTTCCAGCGTCAGCGATTCGAAGTACAGGCGGTCCGACGTATCGTAGTCGGTCGACACGGTTTCGGGATTGCAGTTGACCATGATGGTCTCGTAGCCATCTTCGCGCATCGCCAGCGCCGCGTGCACGCAGCAGTAGTCGAATTCGATACCCTGGCCGATACGGTTAGGGCCACCGCCCAGCACCATGATCTTCTTCTTGTCGGTCGGGTTGGACTCGCACTCTTCATCGTAGGTCGAGTACATGTAGGCGGTGTTGGTCGAGAACTCCGCGGCGCAGGTGTCCACGCGCTTGTACACGGGACGGATGTTGAGCTCATGGCGCTTGGCGCGCACGGTCTTGGCATCGGTCTGCAGCAGGAAGGCCAGGCGGCGGTCCGAGAAGCCTTTTTGCTTCAGCTTGTAAAGCGTGTTGCGGTCGATCTGCTCCAGCTTCTGCGTGTCCATCCACAGTTCCAGGTCCACGATCTCCTTAATCTGGATCAGGAACCATGGGTCGATCTTGGTCAGCTGGTGCACTTCTTCCAGCGTGAAGCCTTGCGCGAACGCGTCGCCCACGTACCAGATGCGCTCAGGACCTGGCTCGCCCAGTTCCTCTTCGATCTTCTCGCGGTCCTTGGTCTTCTCGTTCAGGCCATCGACGCCCACTTCCAGGCCGCGCAGCGCTTTCTGGAACGATTCCTGGAAGGTGCGGCCGATCGCCATCACTTCGCCGACCGATTTCATTTGCGTGGTCAGGTGGTGGTCGGCGGTCGGGAACTTCTCGAACGTGAAGCGCGGGATCTTGGTGACGACGTAGTCGATCGACGGTTCGAACGAGGCCGGGGTCGCGCCGCCGGTGATCTCGTTGCGCAGCTCGTCCAGCGTGAAGCCCACGGCCAGCTTGGCCGCGACCTTGGCGATCGGGAAGCCGGTGGCCTTCGACGCCAGTGCCGACGAACGCGATACGCGCGGATTCATTTCGATGACGATCATGCGGCCGTCGGCCGGGTTGATCGAGAACTGCACGTTGGAGCCGCCGGTGTCGACGCCGATTTCACGCAGCACCGCCAGCGAGGCGTTGCGCATGATCTGGTATTCCTTGTCGGTCAGCGTTTGCGCAGGAGCGACGGTGATCGAGTCGCCGGTGTGCACGCCCATCGGATCGAGGTTTTCGATCGAGCAGATGATGATGCAGTTGTCCGCCTTGTCGCGCACCACTTCCATCTCGTACTCTTTCCAGCCGATCAGCGATTCTTCGATCAGCAGTTCGGAGGTTGGCGAAGCTTCCAGGCCGCGTTTGCAGATGGTCTCGAATTCTTCTTCGTTGTAGGCGATGCCGCCGCCGGTGCCGCCCATCGTGAACGACGGACGGATGATGACCGGGAAGCCCAGCGTGCGCTGCACGGCCCACGATTCTTCCATGGTGTGCGAGACGCCCGACTTGGCCGAACCGAGGCCGATCTTGGTCATCGCGTCCTTGAACTTGGAGCGGTCTTCGGCCTTGTCGATGGCTTCCGGCGTGGCGCCGATCAGTTCGACCTTGTACTTGTCGAGCACACCGTGGCGATGCAGGTCCAGCGCGCAGTTCAGCGCGGTCTGGCCGCCCATGGTCGGCAGGATCGCGTCCGGCTTTTCCTTGGCGATGATCTTCTCGACGACTTGCCAGGTGATCGGCTCGACGTAGGTGACGTCGGCCATTTCAGGGTCGGTCATGATGGTCGCTGGATTGCTGTTGACCAGGATGACTTTGTAGCCCTCTTCGCGCAGGGCCTTGCAGGCCTGTGCGCCGGAATAATCGAACTCGCAAGCCTGGCCGATGATGATCGGGCCAGCGCCAATAATCAGAATACTTTTAATGTCTGTACGTTTAGGCATCTTATTTTTTCTCCGTTGCTTCCATCATGCCGATGAAGCGGTCAAACAGGTAAGCGACGTCAGTCGGGCCGGGCGACGCTTCAGGGTGGCCCTGGAAGCAGAAGGCCGGCGTGTCGGTGCGGGCGAAGCCCTGCAGCGAACCGTCGAACAGCGATTTGTGGGTTACGCGGCAGTTGGCCGGCAGGGTGTCCGGGTCCACAGCGAAGCCGTGGTTCTGGGACGTGATCAGCACTTGTTTGCTGTCCAGGTCTTGTACCGGGTGGTTGGCGCCGTGGTGGCCGAACTTCATCTTCAGCGTTTTCGCGCCGGAGGCCAGACCCATGATCTGGTGGCCAAGGCAGATGCCGAACAGCGGCAGCTTCTTCTCCATGAAGACCTTGGCGGCGGCGATCGCGTAGTCGCACGGCTCAGGATCGCCTGGGCCGTTCGACAGGAACACGCCGTCCGGGTTCAGCGCCAGCACGTCGGCGGCGGAAGTCTGCGCCGGCACCACGGTGACCTTGCAGCCGCGCGCGGTCAGCATGCGCAGGATGTTGCGCTTGACGCCGAAGTCGTAGGCGACCACGTGGAATTTAGGGTCCGTCAGTTTGCCGTAGCCTTCGCCCAGCGTCCATTCGGTTTCGGTGTACTCGTACTGCGACTTGACGGTGACGACCTTGGCCAGGTCCATGCCGGTGATGCCCGGGAAGGAGCGAGCCAGGTCCAGCGCTTGCGACGCGGACGGCTCATTGCCTTGGGTGCCCACCAGGATGGCGCCGGATTGGGCGCCCTTCTCGCGCAGGATACGGGTCAGCTTGCGGGTGTCGATACCGGCGATGGCGACGATGTTCTCGGCCTTCAGGTAATCGGACAGCGACTGGGTGGAGCGGAAATTGGAGGCCATCAGCGGCAGGTCACGGATGATTAAACCGGCTGCGTGGACTTTGGTGGATTCGACGTCTTCCGGATTGACGCCGGTATTGCCGATATGCGGATACGTCAGGGTGACGATCTGGCGGCTATAGGAAGGATCGGTCAGGATTTCCTGATAACCGGTCATGGACGTATTAAAGACTACCTCGCCGGTTGTATGACCGGCGGCGCCGATCGAAAAACCTTTGAAAATAGTTCCGTCAGCGAGGGCCAGTATGGCTGGAACGGCAGGGCCAGAAAAAAATGGCGGCAAGGGCAACTCCTGATAAAGTTACCGTAGCTGCGCCACGTCAGACGACCGTCGTGTATCCCCCGCCGTCGCAGGCCGGGGTGGAAGGTCAATTGATGATGGAGTGAGTGGTAGTCGCTACGGTAGAGGTGAGATTGGCTAAACCTTTGAATTATAACCAAATCTCCCCTACTTGGCAATGGACCGCCGGCGAAATACCGGCAAAATGTCCACTGGCGGCGCCGCTTTATTTACTTGCAACAGTGGCGTCCATCTTGGGAAGATCCGTCAATCCGTGCAACTTCGCCGCCTCGCCCTGAGTCAATCCCATTCTGCGTCCGACGTATTCGGAAATTGCGACCGCAAGCAATTGCTCAACGGTACACTCGTCCAATTGTGCCAACTCGGCAACGTCGCAATGCAATCCACGAGGTATGCTCAGCGCTATCCTTCCAGGATGTTCTGCAGCCTCCAAAGGCTCGATAATTGGGTAGCCCCCTGAGAGACAAACCGCCAACCAGGACTCGGCGGCTCTATCAAAATTCGACAGGGCTTCCTCGGCGGTATCTCCTTCTGCTATACAACCAGGAAATTCATGAACGGTCACGGTGTATCCACACTCAGGATCGGGCAACAACCGCCGCACATATGGACGAGCGAGAATCACCCGAATTTTGTCATCCATTTTAGTCATCTTTGCTCTCCCGTAAAATGACCTCCCACGCAACAACGTCTTTGAGCAATGCCTCGACGATGCTTTGGGTGGTGCCGATTTTCAGCCCCGACGAGTGATGCGGAATACTCAACGGCGGAGGCAGCCGAGGATCAGCATGCCGAGCAAAGACCGGCTCCTTCCCTCGCTTAACCTTTTGTCGGCCCAATGCACGGGCCAACCCCTCCAGCTCAGGCGTCATGGCAGCGCAGTGACATCACATTATAGGCATGCGGTCTGCATGCTGCCTCGACTCTCCAATAGAAAATGCCGCCTGGTTTTGAGCCAGACGGCATTCTTGTGCGACGGTGTTGCTTAGTTCAGCGCGGCGATGCCGGCCTTGGCTACCTGTACATCCTCGGCCGACTTGACGCCCGAGACGCCGACGGCGCCGACGACATGGCCGTCAACGATGATGGGCACGCCACCTTCCAGCAGGCCATCGGCCATCGGCGCCGGGGCGCTCAGGAAGGCGGTGCGGCCGTTGTTGATCATGTCTTCGTAGATCTTCGATTCGCGGCGGCCCAGCGCCGACACGCGCGCCTTGGCAGGGGCGATGTGCGACGACAGCGGCGCGGCGCCGTCCTGGCGTTGCAGCCACAGCAGATGGCCGCCGTCGTCCACGATGGCGATCACGACCGGCCAGTTGTTGGCCACTGCCTCGGCTTCGGCGCCGGCGGCGATCTTCTTGATGTCGGCGAGCGACAGGTATGGTTTGGTTTGCATGTGTTCTTCCTTATTATTGGACCGGATATTGTACTGCTATGGCTTGCGCTTCGCTTCCAGTTTCTGTTTGATCTGCCCCATCACCTGGGCGGCGGCCTGCTCGCCCGCCAGGATCGCCTGGTTGCGGCCGGCGAAGTCGTTGCCCGCCATCTTGCCCAGGCTTGGCGAGATCACCACGTCCGCATCCTTCAATTCGTACTGGTTGATGCGCTGGCCCATGATGCTGAAGGTCTGCATGATCACATCCAGCGAGCTGACGGTGGCCTGCACGTCGGCCTGGGTCGAGATGTTCACGGCGATGACGAAGTCCGCGCCCATGTCGCGCGCGAAGCGCACCGGCACCGGCGCCACCAGGCCGCCGTCCACGTAGGAGCGGCCGTTGATCACCACCGGCTGGAACACCCCCGGCACCGACGACGACGCCCGCACCGCCATGCCGGTATTCCCGCGCTGGAAGAGGATCGGCTGGCCGGTCTTCAAATCAGACGCCACCGCGCCGAACGGGATCTTGAGCTTTTCGATAGGCTGGTTGTTGACCGCCTTGTTGACGTAGGTCTGCAGCGCCTCGCCTTTCAGCACGCCGGAGCTCTTGCCGAACAACGGCACGGCCCAGTCGGAGATCGCAGCTTCGTCCATGTCCATCGCCACCTTCTGCAACTGGAAGCCGGTGTTACCGGCCGCGTACAGCGCGCCAACCACGCTGCCGGCACTGGTGCCGACCACGATGTCCGGATAAATACCTTGCGCCTCGAGCGCCTTGATCACGCCGATGTGGGCGAAGCCGCGCGCCGCGCCGCCACCCAGCGCCAGGCCGATCTTGATCTTCTTGGGCGGCAGGGGCTCCGGCACCGCCAGCGGCGCCGAAGGGGTTTCAATCGAAGGATTGGTCTTGCAGCCGACGATGGCGGCTGCGGCAAGGATGGTTAAAGCGACAAGGGAAAGGCGGCGTGATGGCATGTAGGTTTCAATCTGCTTTGCTAGGTTTAGGCGCAGCAGATTGTAACCTACCTTACAGTGCGAAGATCGGCTTGCGCGTCTTCCAGGCCCCGGCCGTGAAGTCCGGGAAGTCCAGCGTCTGGAAGTTCTGCGCGATCGACTGCTCCGACAGCGGCGAGATGGCACTCCACGTCACCGCGTCGTAGATATCGATCGGCATCGGCGCCCTCGCCTTCAGCGCCTCGATGAATGACTGGATGACGAAGAAGTCCATGCCGCCATGGCCGGCGCCCTCCGCGTCCTTGGCGTGCTTGCGCCACAGCGGATGGTCGTACTTGTCCTGGTAGGCCTGGAAGTCCTCCCACTGATGCGGCTTGCTCTTGCCCTCGATGTGGATGGAATTGTTCACGTCCATCCACAGCCCGTCCGTGCCCTGCACGCGGAAGCCCAATGAATACGGGCGCGGTAGCGAAGTGTCGTGCTGCAGCACGATGGTCTCGCCGTTCTCGCAGGCCAGCGTAGTGGTGACCACGTCGCCCAGCTTGAACTGCACCTTCGCGCTGGGGCTGGCCGCGCCGCCGGGCTGCTTGACGATGTAGTCGTGCAGACCGCGCGCCTTGGTGGCGAAGCTGTTGATGCGCGTGAAGCGGTTGCCGCGGTTGATGTTGGTGTACATCGCGCACGGGCCGATGCCGTGGCTGGGATACAGCTCGCCGTTGCGCTGCACCGAATGCGCCGTGCGCCACTTGGCCTCCGACCAGCCGCCGGCGCCGAACTCCACACCGCCGCCATACGGCTTGGCCGGATCGCCGCTGTTGAACTTCACCGCGCGCAGGTCGTGCTGGTAGCCGCCCTGCAGGTGTACCAGCTCGCCGAACAGGCCGGAACGCACCATCTGCAGCACCGCCATCACGTCGCGGCGAAAGCACACGTTCTCCAGCAGCATATACGGCGTGTTGGTCTTGAGCTGCGTGTTCAGCACATCCCAGTGCTCCTGCAGCGTGATGCCGGCCACCACCTCGCAGCCGACGGGCACCTTGGCCTGCATGGCGGCGATGGCCATCGGCGCGTGCCATTCCCATGGCGTGGCGATGATCACGCCGTCCAGCGCGCCGGCGTCCAGCATGCGCTTGTAGGCTTGCGGATCGCGGTCCTCGCCGAAGGTCTTCGGCCTGGCCTTGCCGGATTTTTCCACCTGCTTGAGCGCGCGGCCCAGCATCTGCGGCTCGATGTCGCACAGCGCGACGACTTCGACGTCGTCGCGGCGCAGCAGCTCCTGCAGCAGCACCTGGCCGCGCATGCCGGTGCCTATCATGCCGATGCGTACCCGCTCGCGGGTGGCGCCAAATGCCTTGGGCATCATCAGGCTGCCCGCCAGGGCCGCGCCGGCGGCCAGGAAGTCTCGTCGATTAAAAGCTGAATTCATGGTGCTCCTTTTTATTTTATTGCTGCGGCAGCGTGGTCACATCCACGGCCGGCTGCTGGCCGGTGGCGGGACGGGTGAAGTTCTGGTTCACGGGAACATAGCCGGCGAAGAAGCCGCCGTTCCGCAAATAGAACTGACCGTTATCCAGGCCGCCGGCGTAATCCATACGCTGGACGTTGGTCACGGTGGCATCGCCGGTGAAGCGCGCCTTGGTCACCTCGGACCACGCGCCCGACACATCGCGGGCCCACTGGTTTCCAAACGATGCACGCCGGCCGGTGTAGCCCTTGGTATCGATGAAATTCTCCAGGAAGGAGTAGGATCCCGTCAGATAGGTCGTGGTGGCGGGACGCTTCCAGGTGGCGATAAAGCGCCACACGCCCAGCTCCGGCGCGTAGAACCACGCCGAGTAGTCGGTGGCGCCGGCGCCGTCCGGCCGTGCGCGCGTGATGAAACGGTAGGTGTTCCCGCTGATCCAGTTGTAGCTGAGGTGGGACTGGCCGCCGGTGCCCTCGCCGCCGAAGCTGTTGTCCACCACGCCCGCGCCCTTTTTAACCAGCGTGGTCTTGCCGCCGCCGTCCGGATCCCACACCGAGAACAGCACCCAGCGTTCGCTCGGCGACTTCACCTGGATACCGAAGTAGCCCTGGCCGAAACCGTTGGCCATGTAGTAGGAGCCTTCCGGATCCTGGCCCGCCGGCACCGTCACCTCGTTGTAGAAGTACTCGGTGTTGGCCGGCGTGGTGTAGCCCAAGTGGACCGACGGCCCGCGCCGCGACCAGTAGTAGTTGGCCGCGTCGTTGGCGTAGTTGATGACGGCGCTGGTGGTCACGCGCAGCGCGGAGACGTCGCCGAAGTAGCCGCCGTCCTTGCTGACACCCTGCAGGTCGACCTTGACGTAACCCGGCTCAGTAACGTGGACGGAGCCGACCTGGTAGGTCCCGCCGCCGTTGGCGGACAGCTTCACCAGGAACGGCTTGCCGTTGACGGTGACGCGTATCGTGCTGCGAGTACTGCCGGCCAGCCGGGCGTCCAGGCCCAGCGTGACCGAACCTGCGGACGCCATGCGGAAGTAGGCGCTGGTGACCGTGGCGGGGTTGCTCCAGTTGGCCAGGCCGTTGCCGTTGATTTCCTCCTCCGCGCCAGGCGGAGCGCTGGTGATGAAGGCATTGCCTGCCAGCGCCACCGTCTTCGCATTGACGGCGGCCAAACTGGCCTGCGACTCGCTCGTCGTCACCTGCGCGGCGGTTTGCCCTGTCTGGCCGCCGGTGCTTTCACCGCCGCAGGCGCTCAACATCAATGCTGCGGAATACAGGAACAATCGTCTTTGGCTCAAAGGTCGTTGTTTCATGATGCGCTCCTCGGGAAGGGTCAGAAGAACTTGTAGTTGGCCGAGAACGAATACATGCGGCCGAACAGGTTCTGGCTGTGGTTATAACCTTCCCAGCCGTTCGGATCGTACGTCGGCTGCTTGTTCAGCAGGTTCTTGATGTTCAGGCCCAGATCCAGGTTCTTCATCGGTTTCCAGTTCAGGCCCAGGTTGACCGTGTAGTACGACGGCGCGCCGCCGCACAGGTTCTCCGGCAGCGCGACCGAGGCTGCAGTGCATTTTTCCGGCGTGTTGTCCTTGTCCCATGGGCCGTATGCCCACTTGGTCTTGCCGGTGTAGTTGACGAACATGCTGGTGACGAAGTTACGGTACGCCCAGTCGGCATTGAAGGTGGCGCGCACGCGCGGCGAGTCGTAGAAGCCGACCGCGTTGCCGGTGAAGCCGGTGCCGTCCTCGGAGTTGTAGGTCTCGCGCCGGCGGATCGTGGCCGAGACGCCGGTGTTCAACTTGCCGTACTCGCCCAGCGATACGCGGGTGCGGGCGTCGACGTCGATCCCGTCGAGCAGCGTGCGGCCACGGTTCGAGTAGGAGTTGATCAAGCCGCCCAGGTTGCCGACCGAGTACTTCGGCACGCCGCCTGCGCAGGCCGCGGTGTTGGCCGGGTTGTTGCACATCGCGGCGACGGCGGCCATGTTGCCACGATCCGCGTCGGTGATCGGGTTGCGGATCGCGGCGGTGGTGCCGGCCAGCGCCGGGCCGTATTTGTCCACCAGTTGCGTGAACAGTTCATTGAAGTCCTGGCGCACGATCTCGTTGCGGCGATAGACGAACCAGTAATCGACCGAGATGCTGACATCCTTGGCCGGCTGCAGCACCAGGCCGGCGGTGGAGATCTTGGCCTTCTCCGGACGCAGTTGCGGGTTGGGCGGCGTCAGGCCGCCGACCGTGGTCGAGCAGTTCGAATTGAGCAGGTTCTTGCCCAGCTCCGCTTCGGCCGGCGTGACGGACTTCATCAGCAGCTTGGCCATCGCGTTGGTCTCGTCGCAGCGCACGGTGTCGCGGATGCCGCCCACCTGTGCGAACACGCCGCCGCTGCCCGATTCGGCCAGGTTGGGCGCACGGAAGCCTTCCGAGTAGGTGCCACGCACCATCACCTCGGGACGGGCGCGCCACAGCACGCCGATCTTCGGCGCCAGGTTGGCGGCGAAGTTCGGGTATTTGTCCAGGCGCGCGGCGGCGTTCACTTCCAGCGTGTCGGTGACCGGTATCACCACTTCGCCAAACACGGCGGCCACGTTGCGCTGGCCGTCGAACCACGAACCGCCCTGCTGCGTGATGTAGCCGTTGGCCGCGTCCTGGTTGCCCGGCGTGTAGAAGCTCTCGCGCATCAGGTTCACGCCGAATGCGGCGCGTACTTCGCGCTCGCCCAGCTTGGCGATGGTGCCTTCGATCTTGCCGTCCCAGGTGATCAACTTGGTCCAGGACTGGATGTCGAAGGTCGGATAGGCGGCGCGCAGCAGTGCGCCGTTTGCGTCGCTGATTTCGCCGAACTTGTAGGCCGGGTTGTCGGCGATGTAGGTGCGGCCGGTGGCCGCGTCGGTGGTGAACGGGCCGAAGGCCTTGGCGAAGCCCTGGGTGTTGATGTTGATCGTCTGGTACAGCGTCGAGTGGCTGCCCGCCACGCTGAGCGCCGTCTCGAAGTCCCAGTCGCCGCCGATGCTGCCGCGCAGGCCAACCAGCCCGCGGTAGTTGTCGTCCTCGTTGGTCTGGCCGAAGTGGCCCGGCGCGTCGAGCATGATGTAGTTCAGCCCCGCCGCGCCGCCCATCTTGGCCGCCATGTCGGCATCGAGCTTGCCCTTCAGGTAGACGTTGTTAGGGCCGAGATATGGCGTGACGAAGGTGTTGAGCGTGGTGCCGGTGTTACGCGCGAACCAGTTGTTGGTGCTGCCGCTGTTGAAGCTGCGCGGGCCGTTCTCGCCGCGCAGCTTGATGTGCGTGTAGGCCGCTTCGGCGAAGCCTTCCAGGTCGCCGCCCAGCTTCATGCGGCCACTGAGGTAGCCGGTCAAACGGTCCGACGTCGGACCGGTGTCAAGCTGGTATGGCAGCGAGTTCCATACGCAGCGGGTGCCGGCGGCTTCGGTGATCGAGGTGCCGCAGCCGTTGACGGCGCGCTGGGTGCGGGCGTTGTTCCTGGATTTGTCGAAGACGAACAGCGTGCCCGGATTCACCACGCCCGGTTCGCTGCCGGTGCCGATGCGCATGCCGGAGACGAAGGTCGGGTTGTTGACGTAGAAGTAGTCGGGGCGTTTCAGGTAGGTGTCGGCCAGCGCGATGCGGTCGCGCTGGTAGACGTTGACCGAGCCGTAGACGTTGTAGCCGTCGGTGTTCAAGTCACCAAGGCCGTAAATGACGTTGGCCTGGCGCTCGCCGTAGGCCTTGACGTTGGTCGAGGTGTCGGCGGTGGCGCGCGCTTCCAGGCCCTGGTAGCTCTTCTTCGTGATGACGTTGATGACACCCGCCACCGCGTCCGAACCGTAGACGGCCGACGCGCCGTCGGTCAGTATCTCCATGCGCTCGATGGCGGCAGCGGGGATGGCGTCGATGTTGACGAACATGGTCTGGAAGCCGGCCGGCGCGCCGTAGAACGACAGGCGGCGGCCATTCAGCAGCACCAGCGTGCCCTGTGCGCCCATGCCGCGCAGGTTGGCCTGCGAGGCGCCATCGGAGCCGGTGAACATCGAGCGGAAGTCCTGCTGCGATGGGCGCGCGGCCGGCAGGTTGTCGAGCACCTGCAGCAGCGTGCGGGCGCCCATGTTTTCGATCTGCTTGGCGTCGACCACCTGCACCGGCGACGCGGTTTCGGCATTGATGCGTTTCAGGCTCGATCCGGTTACCTCGACTCGCGGGATCGTCTTCTCGTCCCTGGCGCTCTTTTGTCCCTGCTCGTCCAGTTCATCGGCTGCCAGCGCAGTCGAGGCCAGGCCCACCGCCATCATCGCGGCCACCAGTTTTTTCATGTGCATCATAGTCTCCCTGTTATTAGTGGTTTATTTACGGCTGCAACCGCCCCTCCCCGGTCCGAAGAGGGGCTCTTACTTGTGAAAACGGAGGTGAGGTCAGCGTGGCCGGACGGTGCTGCCCTCGGTGCCTATCAGGACCGCGTTGGCCCAGTTGCCACAGACCTGGGCCGGCTTGCCGCCGCGCGCGCCCAGGGTGCGCAGGCTGAGTTGACTCAGTCCGCGCACATCGATTTCCGGCTTGACGACGGCCGGCGCGGCGATCAGGCCACTGTCGTACAGCAGCCGCTCGCCGCTCCAGACCTGGAACTGCAAACCGCCCGCGCTGCGGCAGCTGTCGTCCACACCCAGGTCGGCGCGCAGCAGGTTCCAGTTACCGGACAGTTGCAGGTCCACGCGGCTGGATGGGCCGACGCCGAGGCCCTTGCGGAACCACAGGCCGTTCATGCGCATCTCTTTACCGTGGACCGGCTGGTCGCGGCTGACGTTCTTCGGCAAGGCCAGGTCGGACAGGAACTGCTGTACTTCCGGGCCTTCCTTCGGCTGGTAGGCCATCACGCGGAACTCGGACAGCGTGACCGGCTGGACTTCGCTTGGCACTGCGGCGTTGTAGGCGCGGGCGGCTGGCGTGCCGACGGCCGTCACCATTGGGTCGGTGGCGGAGGCACCATCGCCTTCGGGGTTCTGCGTGCTCATGACGCGGAAGCGCAGCAGGCGGCCGGCGGCTGGCGGGAAGCTGATCGTCTGCGCTTCCTTCTGGAGTTTCAGCTGGCCGCGTTTGACCGGCTGGCCCCAGTCGCCGTTGTTATCGCCCATGTAGATCTCGTAGTCGCGGATCTGGCCGTGCTGCCAGTGCTGGTCGTTGCGCGGCGCGATCTCGATGCCGTCGACCAACCGGCGCTCGGTGAAGCCGATCACCCATTCGTGTGGGCCGCCCTGGACCGCCGGACTGCGCGTGGTGCGGAACCAGGTGGCGGGGTTGTTGTCGAAGGCGTTTTCCAGCGGGTAGCCGGTTTCCTCGGCCGGACGGTTCATCACCATCATGGCGTCGGCCGGGATGGCGCGGCCCAGCACCGGGGCGGATGGGAAGGCGTCGTCGGCCACCGTCCGCGCGGCACTGGCCTGCACGGTGAAGCGCAACGGCTGGCGGATGTCCTGGCTGGCCGTCTTGACGTGCAAGGTGCCCAGTCGCTCGGCGGCGTCGAAGTACCAGCCTTCGGCGGCGACATCGAAAGCGGCGCGGTCGGCCAATGGCGGCAGCACGGCGCTGCCGGTGCTGACGGCGAACGGACGCTGGCGGGCCAGAACACGCAAGGCGTAGGCGCGGCGCACGGGCTGGCCGGCGTAGCTGCCCACCACCGGTTCCACGTCGACCGTCACGCCATCGTCGGCGGCGTTCATGCGGATCAGCTGCTGGCTGAAGGCGCCGTCCTGGTACTTGCGGGTGTTGCCGTCGTCTTCGTACAGCGTGAATTCGGAGGCGCCTTGTGGATACAGGTCCAGCGTCAACACGTCCTTCGGCTTCTCGCCGTCGTACAGCATCTCCGGATACATCGGCAGGATGGCGCCGGCGCGCACGAACACCGGCAGCTTGTCCAGCGTGACGGCGAGGTCGATATCGCGTCCGCCCTTGCCTGCCGTGGCCTGGCGGCCGTCCCAGTAGTCGAACCAGCGGCCCTGCGGCAGGTGGATGCCGCGGCGCCAGCCCTGGCTGACCGCCTGGCTGCGGTACACCGGCGCCACCAGCAGGTCGCGGCCCAGCAGGTACTGGTATTTGTAGGCTTCGGTGTAGGCCGCCGGATCGTCCGGGTTATCCCACATCAGGCCACGCACCAGCGGCGCGCCGTTCTGCTCCGTCTCGCGCATCAGCGTGTACATATAAGGCGTCAGGCGCATCTTCAGCTTCAGGTAGCGGCGGTTGATGCTGACGTAAGGTTCGGCGAACCACCATGGATGCTTGCGCTCCGCCGCCGCCCAGCCGGACATCCCCATCAGCACCGGCGTGAAGCTTTTCCATTGCAGGTCGCGGGTATAGGTCTCCGGGCTGCCGCCGAAAATCGCGTCGACATCGCCGGTGGCGTAGGCCTGGCCGGACAGGCCGGAGCCGATCAGCGTCGGCACGTGCCAGCGGATGTAGTCCCAGCTGGCGCTCTGGTCGCCGGTCCAGGTGACCGCGTAGCGCTGCGTGCCGGCCCAACCCATCACGGTCCAGATGAACGGACGGCCGTCGGAGTTATTCAGGATGCCGTCGTAGGCCGACTTGTTCGCGTCCAGCGAGAACTGGTAGCCCTTGCCGGTCCAGGCCACGTCCAGCTTCTGCACGCGGGTGCCGGCGGTGCCGACCTCCCACGCCATTTTCTCGACGCCGTTCTCGGTCCACAGGCCTGTGCGGAAGCCGTACTTGGCCAGGCCTTGCACCGTCTCCGGCAGCGCCGAATAGCCGCAGCCATAGCCGTCGTTCGGCAGGATCCAGCCGCCCGGCATGTCATGCTCGCGGTACTGGCGCGCGACGGTCTCGATCACATCCGGCGTCTTGCCGGTCGGGCCGTCGGTCCAGCCTTTGGGCACGGTGCCGGGCTTCTTGACGTTGTCGCCGTCGTTGTAGCAATCGGCGTCGCCGTATTCCAGCGCCCAGCGTGGCAGCATGCGCGCGCGGCCGGTCCATTCGGTGTAGCGGGCCAGCACATCGCGCAGGTCCTTGCCGACGAAGTAGTAGGCGTCGAAGCGCGCCTCATTGTGCTCCAGCGAGATCTGGTCGTTCTGGCGCAGGTCGTAGCTGCCGTCGGACCAGGTGTTGCGCAGCATGCCCCAGCCGCGTGAGCTCATCAAAAACGGTGCGGGGCTGGGACGGTCGCCCTCTTCCCAACCGCCGGAGTACGACACCTGCAACTGCTTGCCCTTGAACTCATAGCGGCCGTTCTGCTGGCCGCCGCCGAAGAAGCGTTCGGCCTTGTCGCTGCTCAGCGTCTGCACGCTTTGCTTGTCGCCCAGTTCCAGCGGCTGGATCTCGCGCCACAGCGGCTGGGCGTCGCCGGCGCGGAACAAGCTGAAACGCAGCGGCTTGCGGTCGATGCGCAGGCTCAGGGCCGGCGTGCGGATCAGGATATGGTCGGCCTGCTCGCTGACGCTGTGCTCCACCGTGGCGGCGGGCGTGCCGACGACGATGGGCGCGGCCTTGTCGCCGGCGCCGGTCAGGCCGGATTTGGGGCCGGCCCAAATATGCAGCACGTCGGCGCGCGGCAAGCTAACCTGTATGTGGGCGCCGGTGTCGGTGACCAGGTCCCACTGCTGGCCGGCGCCGGCGGTGACGGTGCGCAAATTGCCGATCGGAGCGGCCAGCAGGGGTGCGCTGGCCAGCAAGGCGGCGGTGGCGAAAATATGTTTCATAGTTTGCTTCTCGAAAGAAAAACCGTTGCGATGCAATTACTCTAGGAATAAAAGCAAAGCAGGTCAACAAAAAGAAAGAGAAAATTTTAAAAATATGCGGCAAATCTTTCGTATTGATAGTTGATCGAATAACAAACTTTCGTTTACGTGGCGAAAGTGGTACAACCAGCGCTAGCACCTTAGTTTCGTAACTTTCTTTTTGCTTTCGAATTTGACATTTCGAAAATAAGACCTTATTCTTTCGATGACTTAACCAGACCAATTCTTTCGATGACCAACCTACTCCAGCGTGCCCCCCAAGCCTGGCGCGATATCGGCGGCCTCGATACCGCCGAAGAAATCGTCCATCAGCCAGCCCTCTGGCGCGAGCTGGCGGCGCATCTCGCCGCCGAAAAAGACAGCATCGCCGCCTTCCTCGGCGACACCCTGGGCAATCCGCAGCAGCGCGTGATCCTGACCGGCGCCGGCAGCTCGGCTTATGTGGGCGAGATCATCGCCGACGAAATCAACGCGGCCTGGCCGTGCCAGGTGCGCGCCATCTCCACTACCAGCCTGTTGACGCATCCGGCGCTGTACCTTGAGCGCAGCGCGCCGACGCTGGTGGTGTCCTTCGCCCGCAGCGGCAACAGCCCGGAAAGTACGGCGGCGGTTCAACTGGTGCGCGACATGGTGCCGACCGCGCGCTTCCTCAACATCACCTGCAACGCCGACGGCGCGCTGGCCACGCAGGCCGATGGCGATGCCTTCAACCTGATGATGCCGGCAGCAAGTTGCGACCGCGGCTTCGCCATGACTTCCAGCTTCACCTGCATGCTGCTGGCGGCGCTGTGTGTGCTCGATCCCGATTTCCAGCCCGAGCGCCTCAACACGCTGGCCGACTTGGGCGACAAGGCGCTGGCCGCGTGGTCGGCGCCGGTGGCGGAGCTGGCCGCGCAGCGCGTGTCGCGCGTAGTCTACCTGGGCAGCGGTCCGCTGGAAGCGCTGGCCAAGGAGGCTGCGCTGAAGATCCTCGAACTGACCGCCGGCAGTGTGCTGGCGATGGCCAACAGCGCGCTCGGTTTCCGCCACGGCCCGAAGGCCGCGCTCAACGCCGAGACGCTGGTGGTGCTGTTCCGCAGTTCCGATCCGCTGTCGCGCCGCTATGAGCACGACCTGCTGCTGGAGCTTCAGCGCGACCAGGTGGCGGGCCGCTGCCTGACCGTGGGCGCGGGCGCCGACATCGGCATCGATGCGCCGGCCTGGCCGGACGCATGGCTGGCGCCTTTGTGGCTGCTGATGGCGCAGCAGTATGCGCTGCACCAGTCGGCGTTGCTGCAGCTGCGTCCCGATAATCCTTTTGCTGGCGGCACTGTCAATCGTGTCGTACAGGGCGTCACCATTTACCGTCATGACGAATTCTGAACCACGCGGCTATCACGGCATCGACATCGGCGGCACCAAGATAGAGCTGGTGGCGTTTGCCGAAGCCGGCCATGAATTGAAGGAAGTCCACCGCGAGCGCATCGCCACGCCGGGCACCGATTTCGCCGAGTTCCTGCTGGCGATCCAGGGCCTGGTGGGCCGCGCCGACAAGGCGCTCGGCCTGCGCGCGCCGGTTGGCATCGGCCTGCCCGGCGTGATCGACAGCGCTACCGGGCGCCAGCTCAGCTCCAACGTGCCGGCATTGAACGGCCGCGCCGTGGCGCATGCGCTCAAGGATGCGCTGGAGCGGCGGGTCGCCGTCGGCAACGATTGCCAGTGCTTCGCGCTGTCTGAAGCGCAAGGCGGCGCCGCGCACGGCCAGCCGACCATGTTCGGCGCCATCATCGGCACCGGCGCCGGCGGCGGCTACTGCGTCGACGGCCGCCTGCTGCGCGGCGCCAACGGCGTGGC